>NZ_QQWI01000017.1 GCF_004125825.1 Fusibacter sp. A1
GCCGGTAGCCAAATTCTCAATTGTTCTATTACAGATAATCTGCTTAGAAAAGCAGGTTATTTATTCTTCTCAGATTACTTGAAAACTGTAAAGGCGTAAACTTAGGAACCGCCGTATACCGGACGGTACGTACGGTGGTGTGAGAGGTCGGGGAAATTATTTAATTTCCCCTCCTACTCTATTACAATTACCTTAAATTGCACTTTCAGCAATCTTAATTTAGTAGAATGAAACAGGTAGCGTATTCAATTGCCTGTAGATGGAGAAGCCCAATGTTAGATCAAAAGAGCCTAAATGAGTCGGTATCAAAATCTAAGAAAGAATTAAAGACAACATCTCATGACGCCATTAATCACAATAATGCGACTGTAGAGACTATGCTAAAAAAAATGTAAAAATGGTTGATGGGGACATCGGTAATTCTTATGTGCATTTCAATTTCAAGGCTATTCTTTAAAAATGGATTCCCTATTAGTGTTGATTTATTGAGAGGGAGTATTGCTTTAACGTTGCTTTGGTCTATTGTGTTATTTCACACCGAAAAAAAGACAAAAAAAATCATTTCGTGCATTGGTAATCAAGGAACTCAATTATGTATGGACCATTAAGAATTCTGATTCAGAGTTAGCTTTAGAAATGAATAGTATGTATTACATCGTAAGAAGAGTTGATTAGTTATTCAATTATCACTTATTTTCTTATCAAACGAAAGGGTGGTTCTCTATCTACAAATAGTAAACGTAGATATAATTCAATGTAAATAAATTTGGATAACCACCTAAACCTTTGAGGTTGGATAAACGCCGTAACATATCAATACATCTAGTTATAGGGATTTATGACACGTCTACCAGATGAATATTAGGATTGACCAATGTGAAGTAAGTACAAAATAGAGCCCATGAGGGCTTTTTTTTTGCGATTTTGTAGATGAGAATCGCAAAAAAGATTCTTAAAATACAAATCGACGCGAACTTTCACGAAAATGATATCAAAATGATGGTTTAGGATGACTTCGGCCCATCTTTCTTTTTTTTGACTATACTAAGTACAACAAAGAGTTGCGAAAGGAGCAAGAGATGAAGCGATTGAAGTTTCATGATCAAATACGAGTGTTTAATGTTGAAGGAATCGATATGGTTGGTGACCTGCATACTGGTACTGTAATTGGTCTTGATGAAGATGGAAAGCAGTTTACAGAAAAAATGCTAGAAGGTGAAGTTGATTTCCAAGCTAGGTCTGCAATGACTGAAACGGAAAATGAACTGTTGAATGAATTTACTGAATGTGGCTTCTTTGATGATGTTAGAAGAGAAGGGATAAAAAGCGCCTATGTACATGTCACAGACAAATGTAACTTGCACTGCCTAGGTTGCTATTCATTAGTAGAGGATCGAAACAACAAAGTACAAATGCCTATCAACCAAGTTAGGCTCACACTTAATCAACTTAAAGAATGCGGCGTAAAAAGAATCATTTTTTCTGGTGGAGAGCCTTTTTTAAGAACTGACTTCTGGGAAATTTGCAAGATGGCCAAAGAAGAACTTGGCTTTGAACATGTAAGCGTAATTACAAATGGAACATTGCCCTCTAAAGCATATAAGGAGGCGATCACTTACCTTGATGAAATCGCAGTATCGATTGACGGGTTTGATGCTACATCATGGTTCATACGAGATGAGGGAATAATGCCTGCTGTGATTGAGACGATAGACTTTTTAAAATCACATGTGCCTGTTAGTTTGATTGCAACCCTTCATAGCAAGAACATAAAACACATGAAAGATTATCAGCAATTTGCGAAGGGCAAAGGCCTTTATCTCAGTTATAGCATCTTGTCAGTCTCTCCAGACGACGAGAAGTTTCAAGATTACTTATTCAGTCAGGAAGATTTTTTAAGTATCAATGAGAACATAAAGACCTTGGATTATGAAGCTGGGATGCTCGATACACCAATCGAGGCGATGAGTTTTGGTTGTAAAGGTAAATGTGGTGTTTGTTCAGATGTCATCAGCATAGGTGCAGATGGGAGCATTTATCCATGCCATATGATGCATGATGACAATCTAAGTTTAGGAAATATAACTGCTACAACGGTTCAAAAGGCCGTAGAAGCATTTGATATGGATAAGATACACATAGACAGCATCGATGATTGCAGTGCGTGTGAGTTCAAGTACCTATGCGCTGGTGGTTGTAGAGGTCGAAGTTATTATTATCATAAAGAGCTGAATCGAAAAGATGCATATTGCCCTCTTTTTAAAGCGCATTTTAGTGAACTGATGACCCACTTAAAAGAGCAAATCGGAATGAATTAGGACTTGTAATGCTAATTAGTAATCATATTTATTGAATTATGGTTATTGATATAAAAAAATAAGAAAGGGGATTGTTATGCTATTCAAGGCAAAAAAAATGACTAAGCCAGGTTGTGTAAGTGTCGGTGTCATCGTATGTATCAGCTACGGTAAAGATTGGTAGAATTAAGCGGGCGATTATTGTGAAAAAGGAGAAAAACGATGTTATTTAAAGCAAAGAAAATGACTAAACCAGGTTGTGTGAGTGTTGGTGTTATCGTATGTATCAGCTATGGCAAAGATTGGTAAGCAATTATTCAAATTGACAAATTGGGGAATCGAAAGATTCCCCAAAAAGTTTAAGGGGTATGGGATGACACTTTTACAGGTAAATAAAGTTACTAAGAAGTTTGGTTCAAAAACAGCGATAGACAATTTGTCATTTTCGGTAAAAAGCGGTGAGATAGTTGGATTGCTTGGTAGAAATGGTGCAGGCAAAACAACGATTATGAAGGGGATATGCGGTTGCTTGTCAATTGATTCCGGTTCCATAGAAATGAACGGAAAGGCAGTAGCTGATTTTCATCCATTCAACAGCATAGGGGTTCTGATTGAAGCGAGTTTCTTCGATCATTTGAACACATATGAGAATTTGAAAAGTCTGATGATTTTATCAGGTGAGATTGATAAGAGCGTCATTGATCATAGAATTGAAGAGGTATTGAAAGTTGTTGGTCTGCAGCAGCATAAGAAGAGCTATGTCGGGAGTTTCTCTTTTGGTATGAAACAACGACTAGGACTGGCACAAACCCTGCTTGGAAAGCATGATTTGCTAATGCTGGACGAACCCTTTGTAGGATTGGATCCTCCTGGCAGAAAGCTTGTAAAAGAACTGATTACTAGAAAGGCGAAAGATGACGGTGTTGGAATCTTGTTTTCAAGTCATAACATCAAGGATGTGCTCGAGATTAGCGACCGGATAGTAGTGATCGATCATGGGAAAAAAATGTACGATGGAGCATATTACAATAATCGGCACTATCGGTTTCAGGTGTCCAATATGAGTGATGAAATCGCAAAACTAGTGGAAGAAACCTGCCAAATATCCACATCGGGCAACACGATTTCAATCAGTGAATCAAGTGACAAGCTTAATGAACTGCTGGGCTTGATGATAGGTCATGATTTGAAAGTTGAGTCCATTGAAAATGTGGAGGAAAGTTTGGATAGGTATTTTGAAGAGGAGGTGGAACATGTCGATTAGCTTGATTATTCGGTCCGAACTGATGAAGCTATTTAAACGAAAGGATGTTTGGCTGATGCTTGCTATGATTGGCATTCCAATGCTATATGCCTTAGGTGCGTTCTTTAACGCAAGCTTCATTGAGTATAAGGCATCAGACAAGTCATATGCGCTACGATTTGTTATGAATATGTTTCAGTTCAATTATGGAGTGTTTATCTTCTTTTTTATCACCCTACTTGCCGGAGTGAAGACACTGGGATCAGAAATTGAAGATAAGAGTATCATGTTAAGCATACCTCGCGTAAAAAAGAGAGGAATGATTTACACTGGTAAGAATATTGCGATGTCGATAGCTGTTGTTGCAATAAATTTGATATTCGGACTAACGTGTCTTTTGCTCTACTATCTATTTTTAGTACATCGAGTCGATTTAGCGACAAAGGTTTTATATGTTGCCAAGGATTTACCTTTTGTATTGTCGAATATTATCGCAATCATATGCTTTTACCTATTGCTTGTTCAGTTTGCTAGCATGCTGAGTACGTTTTTAAAACCTATGGTTGCGAGTGTAGTAGGATTTATTACAATAGCGATTACCATGTATCTTCAGCAAATTCCAGGTGTTAAATATTTTGTACCAGGTTATTATATCTCAATGCTATCAGACGGAAACGGTCTGGAATGGTTAACTCTTATCAATTACCTGATATGCATAGGTGTATTGTCGATCATTTTTTATTCAGTTGGATACATGACATTTAGCAGAAAGGATTTGTGATGGATAGTTTGAATAAATACAGCATGGATGAGGACAAGATACTTATTGCGTGCGTGATAGCATTTGCACCGGTTCTGCTGGTGTTGATTACAGGACTGGGGCTGGCAACGATGACTGCGTCCTTGAATCTAACGAATCTCGATACACTCATTATTTGGGTATCCACGACGGTATCGATGAGTATTGTTCCGTATATGATTCTGAAAATTCACGATGGTACAACATGGAAGGAGATCGGAGTTTCGTTTGATCTCAAAGTCTACGAATGGATCATATTGGTTTTTATAATCGGATTGTGTATCATGTTATCGAATCGAATTCAAACAGGTACGGCATTTCTAATACTGGTTTTACAAACGCTTGCAGTCGCCATCAATGAGGAAGTTTGGATAAGAGGAGTTCTGATCACCCACTTAAGGAAGATGAAACTCAACAGCGTTGTGATTGTACTTGTCAGCGGAATCGTCTTCGGATTTGTAACGCACATGAACGAGCCACTGATAGATAATCTGTTATGGAGATTTCCAGGTGGGCTGCTATTAGGTTGGATTGCGATTAAAACAAATAGATTGCATTTACCGATCATGTTTCATTTTTTAAACAACATTACTAGTTTAAGTCTATAAGGAGGCATTTTATGAGAAAGAAGTTGATTTACCTTATGTTCACAGTTGTTTATGGTTTCAGTGGTACTTATTTACTACTGTCTTTTAGTGGAATGAATGCTGTATCCTATTTGACATGGATGATCTGCCCTCAGATAGTGTGTATGCTGGTCTATTGGATAGGTGCATTCTTAATGAAACCAAGCTTAAAAGTACAAAGAATGACTGTTGTAATCAATGCAGCTTTATATAGCGCATTCATTCTTTCGGTAAGTCAAATGATAAAAAGGATAGGTGGAATTGAAACGCTTATTCAAAACAGTGAGCATCTTTCAAATGGTGGAGTGCAGATATCGTTAGATCAGTCGCCAATTCTGAGTATGTTGATGATTATCACTTTTCTTTCCATCGTTCAATATGTCGTTGGTAAATTGCTATCTAAACCAAAACTGCAAAATAATCTGATATGAAAAAATCAGTAGATATCCTTAAGCTTAGCAAAATAATCAAGGCACCACGATGGATAGGCGCTGCAATCATACTAAGTTTGTGTACCGCATATTTTGCGGTTCAGTTTCCATTGGCGATTCAAAGGATTACAGAGACCATTAACCAATCTGATAGGGTAGGATTCTATTGGTCTATAGGATATGCGTTTCTAATCGTGGCCATGCAAGGATTAAGCTTCTACCTTCTGATAAAGGCACAGAATATATTTGTTAAAAAGAACATGATAGCATGTAGGAACAGGCTATATCATGCTGTGATGAGTCAGCCATATGAAACTTATATGAAAAACGATCCCGCAGACTACATATCCATGATGTTAAACGACATGCGATTACTTGAAGATGACTTTTATCATGCAATACTTGAACTAGCAGCGAAAGCAATCATGTTTGTCTTTGCTGTAATCCAGTTGGTTAGATTGAGTCCACTTTTTTTACTCGGTTTGGTGGCTATTGGAGTGATCATGTTACTCATTCCTCTACTCATTGGACCTAAGATCAGCTATAACAGAAAAAATCAAATGGATGCAATGGCTAATCATTCAAAGAATTTGAAAGAGCATTTTCAAGGGTATCTGACGATTATCCAGTTCAAGCTTTCGGGTTTATTTCTTAAGCGAATGGAGAAGAGCCATAAACAGCTTGAAGAGAGCAATTATAGATTCAAAACCCTAATTGCTAAAGTCAATACCCTATTGATGATGACTACGGTTTTACTTATTTTGACAACATTCTTAATTGGCGGCATGCTTGTGCTAAATGACGTTTTGACCATAGGTGCGTTACTTGCGGCGACTCAACTGATCATGTATATTTCTGAACCGCTTGTGAGCTTATCGCAAGCATCCAATCAGCTTAAGGCATCGGTACCGATACTTGATAAGATGACAGATTTATTTAATGCGAAGCGTGTCATGTTCAAGACCGGTCTCAATAATGAAAAAATACACTCCATTGAACTGAAAAACATGTCTTTTAGTTTTGAAAACAATAGAGAATTAAAGGTGCTTGATAATATTAACCTGATTCTTGAATATGGAAAGAAATACTTACTTAAAGGTGAAAATGGATCAGGGAAGAGCACATTCCTAAATTTGATTGCCGGTCATTTGAAACCTTCACATGGATGGATAGGCTATTTCAATCATAAAGAGCAATTATTAGAATCAACACCGGATATTGCGGTTGTTTCACAAAATACCTATCTGTTTGAAGGTACCATCTACGATAATGTAACACTCTTTGCAGATGCAAACAGAAGTAGATTCATGGAAGCGTGTAGAACATGCGGACTAGACGAGTTGTTGGAAACATTTGAAGAGAAAGAGGACTTCTACATTTTGAATAATGGCGAAAACCTCTCCGGTGGACAAAGGCAAAAAATCGCTATCGCAAGAGCCCTTTATTTTGATGCTGATATTTTGATCTTTGATGAAGCGAATTCAGCATTGGATATTGAAAGTTCAGAGCTTGTAGAAGAAGCGATATCGGCACTGACAGATAAATTATGCATTGTCGTTTCTCATAAGACAATGTGCAATCAAGCTCTATTTGACGAAGTTATTGAACTTTCAGTGAGTGCATCATAAGTTGCAATGCGATCAGTCTATACCTACTACCATCGGAAAAC
Organism: Fusibacter sp. A1; assembly: GCF_004125825.1. Taxonomy (NCBI): domain Bacteria; kingdom Bacillati; phylum Bacillota; class Clostridia; order Eubacteriales; family Fusibacteraceae; genus Fusibacter; species Fusibacter sp. A1. The sequence continues at coordinate 7,066 of NZ_QQWI01000017.1, forward strand.
AGCACAATAGCCACTAAGAAGTCACCCTTGCTACTCAAACACGCAGGGGTGTTTCTTGTTGGAAAGAGCTATCTGTGCTGATTTATCAAGATAAAATTAGAGCGGTTTTAACTGCTTATTATGTTTCTGCTGGTTTCGGATAGGATAGAGTAGAAGGCTAGTTTTATACCAAGTATTTGGGGACTGATATTACATCGATAAAAGAGAAATACGGTTGTGCACTGCGCCTTGCTATGGATCTTGTGGTGGAAATTGGACTTTGCTTACGACCTGAGATTTAATAGTTCTGATGATTTCTTCCTCGTGTAATCTTCTGAAAGTAACTGATAGATTAGGAGTGATAAAGGACAGAGAAGACAAGGGTAGTAATTGTCAGTATTTAAAGTCAAAGAATGAAATTATCATGGGAAGTAAGGTTAATTTAACGCCTCTGGCATATAAGAAGATCCACATTGTTCCCTTTGATAGCCCTTTGTTATGCATTTTTTTCAGCTTCTTCTCGTTAATAAAAATCCCGAGCGACACACTAGAAAAAATACTGCTGATGTGTCGTTTTATGCTTTTAATGAGATATTTCCTCACAGACGCTCAACGACCTCGATGGCAGTCATCGAGGTCGTTGGTATGTTTGCTTAGATGAATTCTGCGTCTGCTTCAAGCTGTATGATCTTGTTCACAAAATTGACATGACCACGTAATAGATGCTCGATTCCTCCTATGTAGCTTTTATCCTTGATTGATAATGCGACAAGTATGAGTGAGACAACACTTCTGATATCGCCACCCTCGACGCGTGACCCGGTAATATGATCACCATTATGAATGAATATCTTGTTTCCATTTCTTTCAATTCGCGCTCCCATTCTTCTCAGTTCCTCAATATGCCCGAAGCGCTCTTCAAAAACGGTATCTTTTATAGTTGAAGTGCCAGGACATTTGAGTGCTAAAGAGGTACAGATTGCCTGTAAATCAGTAGCTAAACCAGGATATGGTTGTGTTTCAATATGGAATGACTTGCTTGGCTGATGTGCGTCTATATGAATGGTATCGCCTTCAATGTCCACTTGAATACCGATTGATCTTAGTAAATGGATGAGGGGTTCATTGTGTTCAGGGATACTTCCATACACGCTTCCTTTTCCGCCAGTCATCGCAAAGCACATCATTAAGGCGCCTGTTTCCAATCTATCTGGCATGATATCGTGAGTGGTGGATGTAAGTTTCCTTACGCCATTTATGACGATACGATTAGTGCCTCCACCATGAATAACTGCTCCCATTTTCCCAAGCAATGAAATGAGGTCTACGATTTCGGGTTCTCTTGCGGCATTAGTTATTGTACTTTGACCTTGTGCGGTTATCGCCATGAAAATCGCATTGATTGTCGCGCCGACGCTGGGGTAACGCAGGTGAATGTCTTTTCCGGTCAGCTGACTTGTGTCAAGTGAGGCTTTGATAAATCCTCCTTCAATTGAAATACTTGCTCCGTATGCTTCCATCACTGAAATATGAATGTCGATTGGCCGATCACCAATTTTATCGCCACCTGGTAGAGGCAGTATCACCTCTGGGAACTGTGACAGAAGGGCTCCAAGAAAAGTCGTTGACGATCGAATCTTCGATGCATACTTATCGGATATGATTGTATTAGTGATTTTTCCATATACTTTTACGGTTGTCCCTTGAACCTTATATTGCATACCCAGTTCATCCAAAATGCCTAGTGTCATTTTGATATCTGTTATTAATGGAACATTTTCTATGGTCATCCAACCTTCGTTGATAAAAGTAGCAGCAATCAGCGCATATAAGCTGGAGTTCTTAGCGCCATCTGGAGCCACTCGTCCTGATAGCGGTTTGCCTCCGTCAATCATCAGTGTTTCAGTTTCCTTATATCCAGAGACGGTCTTTTCTTGTCTAATCACATCTTGCTCCTTTGTCTTCTTCAACAATAATTAGTTCAATATCAGTTTCCTTTAGTTTTTCGATGTTTTCCTCAGTTACATCCCAGTCTGTGATTATCGTATTGAATCTTTCGATAGGATAGATATGCAGAATTGAATCCAATTCTATTTTTTCATTTGGATACAATCCGATGTTTGATTTCGCAGCATCCATGAATGCTCTTATTAACCCAACTGATGAAGGGGATTGAATGGATGCACCAAAAGTTGTGGATACAGCCGCACTTGTAATAAACGCTTTGTCGAATCGAAGGTGTTTGATCATATCGATAGCAAGCTGTTCTTTACAATGACCTTTTGAATTGAGGATGCCTCCGATCATTATGGTGGTAACATTCGTATATAATCTAAGTACATCCGCTAAGATTATTGAGTTCACAACTACGGTAAACTCAAAATTCCTGGGTAGGTTCTGTACCATGAAATAGCCTACGGACCCACCAGTGATATGTACCACATCATGTTCCTTAATCAGGCTTACCGCTTTAAGTGCAATTGCCATGTAATTAGGTTTTATATTTGTGATATCTCGGTGAGTAACAGACTCGGGGATAGAGTAGCCTCTAGGAATGGCAGGAATAGCCCCACCATGCGTGCGTTTAAGTAGGCCTTTACTTTCTAGAATACGTAAATCTCTTCTTGCTGAATCTACCGAAATGTTGAATTTGCTTTGAATGATGCTTAGAGAAATTCTTCCTTGATCCTCAATTATTTTAAGGATTTCCTGGTGTCGTTCTTCAATAAACATAAATCCTCCTCATTAACGGGAATTAACGATTGTTCATGATTTGGATTTTAACATGAAGAAACATGAATGTCAATTCCGAAAGCTGTTGAAAAAGAGACACGCAAATCAAATCGTTGAAATCAGTACCTAAAAGGTAACCAACGCGATTCCCAGAAACTACACAGATCAGGAATGGGCACTCCATATTAAGTTTACATTGGTTTCAGTAGTGTTGCTAGTTGTCCAATCTATTATAATCATAAAAAGAGAGCAGAAAAAAAATCGGTTAGGAGTAAAGAGGTGATTAATCACTGATAAGATTAAGAGCGGAATTATTAGTATGTTAAGTCCCTCTGCAAATAGAAAGTTCAAAGCATTTTATGATATAGTTAAAGTGTAAAACTGCCGAACATAGGGGGTTTTATATGAGAAGATCATAATGACAGTATGCATATGGAGGCGTAACTATGATTGCTTATTTTTCTGGAACAGGAAATTCTTTATATGTAGCCAAACAACTTGCTCATCACCTTTCTGATGAGCTTAAGTCGATTGCAGTTGAATCGATGGATTCGAAAAATGAGCGCACCTACCTCATTGGAAGTAGTGAAAAGTTGGGCATAGTGTTTCCAATTTATTCTTGGGGTGCACCGGAGATAGTGCTCAAGTGGCTGGAAACAGCCGTGTGTGAATGGGAAAGCAAACCTTATGTCTACGTGGTGATTACTTGCGGTGAAGACATAGGTGACGGCATGAGGGCTGTTGAAAAGATTTTAAGTAAGAAAAAGCTTGCCGTCGATGTTGCTTATACAATCGTTATGCCCAACAACTATATGATCATGGGCGATGTTTACGATGAAAAAACAGAGAAGCGGTTGCTGGCATCATCAGAGCTTGAGATCGCTGAATTGGCAAAGCTTTTAGAAAGCTCTACTCGGGGAGTCAGACATCTTCGAAAAGGGAAGTTGGCTTTTTTAAGGACTGCAGCCGTCAATCCGCTGTTTAATCGTTTTGCTAGAACAACGACATCTTTCAGAGTGAGTGAAGATTGCACATCTTGTGGGATTTGTAGTGAGATATGTCCAACTAAGACGATCAGTATGGTTGAAGGTAAACCAAAGTGGCATGGGGATTGTGCGCAGTGTTTGGGCTGCATCAATTATTGTCCAGTCAAAGCGATAGATTTTGGGGATAAAACCAAGAAAAAGGGACGTTACGCACATCCTAAAATCACTGTTGATGAAATGAAGTTGACGACTAAATAGTTGAATAATCGTCTAACTTTACATTAATCTTAAATATCACTTTATCGTGGTATTTTTTTTGTAGAGATTGTTAGCAAAATCATGATGAATGAAGGCTATAAAATGGTGAAGGAATGTTTTATGCAGGTGCGATAGCTCCGGATTTGATTCCTATGAGATGTCTACATTCCCTAAGTCATTTTAACTTGACACAAGAACGTATGTTCGGTATAATGTAGAAAAGTAAATTATTGAAATGTAATCATTTTACTAGGAGGAAATGAAGATGGATAGGTATAGTGAAGGATTACGATTGCTTGAAGAAAGTTGCGGTAACTCAAAAGATAATGTGATTGCTCTTGCAACGATCGCTGTGGATCCAACAGTTGATGGAAATCCTCAGCCTTTTGTACGAGAAGTAGATGCATATTATGAAGATGGTGTGTTTTATGTTACCACGTGGGGAAAATCCAATAAGATGATTCAAATAGCGAAGAGCAAAGAAGTTGGATTTGTAGTCTGTAAAGAGGGGATTTCCGGAAGCGGTATTGGCGAAAACCTTGGATGGGTTTTAGATCCGGAAATTGCTGAGTTAAGGACTAAACTTCGCAAGGCATTTAGTAATTGGTACGACCATGCAAACAATGAACAGGATGAAAACTGTGTCATTCTAGCAATCAAGATGACAAGGTGTGCAATATTCAGAGATGAAGGAGCTTTACGTTACAATTTGGATTTAGTGAATAAGAAAGAGATCGAATGATTTCCTTGCAAATTGAAGGTTGAAGTAGCCACTTGCTATCACCGATAATCATCCATTTCGTGTGAAGTGCTATTGAAAACCTAAATGGAATAGCAACTCATCAGACAAAATATAAGGGGGTGCGGAAAATGCCACCCTCTTTATTTATGTGCCTGAGTACCGAGCTACCCGCTTTATCTGAAGTTAGTGCCTGTCGCCTGATTAGCTGAGAAAATCCAAAGTCATTTAAAAGGTACTTAGAGTCTTATCTGATGATTTTTCAGTGATATAATAGACTTATAATGGAGATCAAGAACTCTGGAACTTGAATGCTGGAAGATAAATCAACCAAGTAGGTGACAACGATGAATGAGAACAATCGCATATATGTGGCAATCGATCTTAAGTCGTTTTATGCCTCTGTTGAATGCATAGAAAGAGGGTTAGATCCCTTGACGACGAATTTGGTGGTCGCAGATGCCAGCAGGTCTGAAAAGACTATTTGCCTGGCGGTTTCACCATCGCTTAAGCGCTTTGGAATTTCGGGTAGGGCCAGACTCTTTGAAGTGGTTCAAAAGGTCAAGGAAGCGAATGCGAAAAGAAGACGCTATGCGCCCAACTGGCAGTTTAATGGATCATCCTATTTTTCGGATGAACTGGAGAAGTCAGCCGACCTAGCCATCGATTACATCGCCGCGCCTCCGAGAATGGCATTTTACATGGACTATAGCACGCGTATATACAACGTATATTTAAAGCATGTCGCTCCTGAGGATATCCATGTGTATTCGATCGATGAGGTCTTTATCGATGTAACGCATTACCTGACTTCTACTCAGTTGAGTCCTCGCGAATTTGCAAAGAGACTAATCAAGGATGTGCTTGATACGGTCGGTGTTACAGCAACTGCTGGCATTGGTACAAATCTCTACTTATGCAAAGTGGCGATGGATATTGTGGCAAAACATATCCCTGCGGATCGTGACGGTGTAAGGATTGCTGAAATCGATGAGAGAAGTTACCGTGAACTCCTTTGGACCCATAAGCCTCTTACCGATTTTTGGCGTGTGGGCAGAGGATACCAGAAGAAACTGCATGACAACAGCCTCTTTACGATGGGTGACATCGCAAGGTGTTCTTTAGACAATGAGGATCTGCTGTACAAATTGTTTGGTGTGAATGCGCAGCTGCTCATCGACCATGCTTGGGGCTATGAACCTTGTACCATTGAGGATGTCAGATCCTATAAACCCTCATCGAAGAGTACGGGGGCTGGTCAAGTCCTGCACAATCCTTACCCTTATGAGAGTGCCAGGATCATCGTTCAAGAAATGACGGATCTACTGGTGCTTGATCTGGTGGAGAAAGGATTGGTGACGGATCAGATGGTCCTAACCGTAGGGTATGATATTTCAAATCTGGCAACTGCAGAGCTAAGAGACGCTTTTCATGGAGAAGTGAAAACAGATTACTATGGACGACAAGTGCCGAAACATGCCCATGGTACCGTAAACCTTAAAAAAATGACCTCTTCGACAAAATTGATTATGGATGCTGTCATGGGCTTGTTTGATGAGATAGTAGACCCTAACCTATATGTTCGCAGGGTCAACATCGTCGCGGGCCGTATCAAGGATGAAAAGAAAGCCCAGAATGAAGCTACCTATGAGCAGCTGGATATCTTTACGGACTACGAGGCTAAGATAGCCAAGGAAGAAGCAGAAGAAGAAGCCTTAAAAAAAGAAAAGAATTTGCAACATGCCATACTGGACCTTAAAAAGAAGTTTGGCAAGAATGCAGTCTTAAAAGGTATGAATTTGCAAGAGGATGCCAACACAAAAGAAAGAAACAAGCAGATTGGCGGTCATAAGGCGTAAGGGGAATATATGCACAAGAAGGTGGTAAGCGATGAACAAGAAGATAAACGACGAATTAAAAAAATATGAGGACATAATCGATCTGCCACGTCATGTATCCCCTAAACGGCCGCAAATGCCTGTAGCGGACAGAGCGGCCCAGTTCGCGCCCTTTGCTGCCGTGGTCGGTCATGAGTCCGCCATCAAGGAAGCCGCACGGCTTACCGATGAAAAAAGGGATCTGGACGAGATGGAAAAAACCATAATAAATGATCGCTTAAGAGAAATCGATGAACGGCTGCCGAATGCGGTTGAGGTTGAAATCACCTACTTTCAGACCGATGCGCTAAAGGAGGGTGGAAAGTACCTAGTAAAGCCGGGAACAGTCAAGAAGATCGATGTCTACCAAAGAGAAGTTCAACTGGTAGACGGTACTAACATACCCATTGAGGATTTGCTTCGTGTGACACTTGTGTAGCTGTATCTCTATAAGACAGCATCGCCGACAGTTTGATATGAATTGCAAATAGCTAAAACCTCTTCACAGAAACGTGAGGAGGTTTTTTAGTGGTTGTTTTTGATACACTGAGAAAGAGCCAGGAACTGAATCCGACTCAAAATTGAAACAACAGATGCCAATTCAGATTATTACGTTTATCTTAAATGGAGCTTTCGTTTGGTTTGATTTGGTAGAATGGAAATAGCTACAGGGACGAAATTTTTCAAATCGTAAATACGGGTACAGGATTTTCTACTTGTTAGTTGGTCAATCGAAGAGGAACAACCATGAAATATAATTATTGCCCGGTTTGTGGGCGTAAACTAAGTTTGAAGGTGGTAGGTGATGAAGGATTAAAACCTCATTGCTCCAAGTGTGATAAGTTCTATTTTGATAGGGTGAGACCTTGTGTGATAGCACTTGTCATGAATGAATTTGACGAAGTGGTGTTGATCAAGCAGTCCAAAGTTTCAGCAGAGCACTGGGTAGTGGTTGCAGGCTATTTAAGCGGCGGTGAGAATTTTGAAGAAGCGGTAGCTAGAGAAGTTCTAGAAGAAACAGGACAGGTGGTAAACTTTTCTACGTATTTAGGCAGTTACCCGGTTGATAAGAAGGAACTGGTAATGAGTGCTTTTCAATGCGATGTAAATAAACTGCCGTTCAATCGCTCTAAGGAAGTGGACGACATCAAATGGGTAAAATTAAATGATGCAATCAAGTTTGTTCCCCCTGAAAGTGTCGCGTTTAAACTGATTAGCAAGTTGATGCATGTCTAGTTTGTTATCACAGAGTAACACGACTGTGTTGAAGTGCTTGCAAAAGTTTACAAAAAAGGAGAGTGATTCTCTAATGAAAGTCTACAAAGTAATAAAAAATCGAAAAAGTGATTACCCGAACCCGATCATTTTAGTTAAAGGACAAGTAGTGGAATGCATTCAGGAATCCGACAAAGACAGCAGTTGGTCAGGATGGGTCATGTGCCAAACGAAAGACAACAAGGGCTGGATTCCGCATCAAATCGTTGAAGGGACAGAGGATAATGCAGTCATTATAGAAGATTACACTGCCGTAGAGTTTGATTTGGAACTTGGTGAAAGACTGGTATCGCTTAAGGAAATGAATGGGTGGATCTGGTGTTACAAAGAACAGGATTCTAAAACAAGGGCATGGGCACCGCTTGACCACTTAGAGTTATTGAAAAACTCGATTTAAATAAAAAGGAGTTCGGAGTGACCAATCTACCTGATGAAATTGATAAGCGACTTAACCTAATTGACTTCAATGAGTTATGGCCAGGATTCAAGAGATATGAGTATGCCCTTTATGATGATGAACATGTAATTCTGAATGATAAAACTATGGAAAGAGACCAGCGATTCATGGGTAATACGAGCATTTGTTATGAAGGGGAGCATACAATCTGTGGATACGATCCGATGAAAATGCAACGATTCGAAAATTGGGTTTATCACAAATCGTTTTTAGGAATCAATGATGGGGAGAGTAAAGAGTTTATCATGGGGCCTATTGTTACCGAGAGTGAAGATGAAGATTTTAGCCGAGTTTCTCGGTACTATAGGAGAAAATCATGATGAAGAAGGGGATACTAATCTTTGTAACACTCCTTGCCATTGGACTTGCCGGTTCATATCATTACTTTGAAAGTCCAATTGATAAGATGTATGTTCTACAGAATCTTAATGAAGAGGAAACGGTAAATCTACAGGTGAATGGTTTTTACTATAGGAGTTTGCTCAGAGAAGATTATCTGCTATTGAAGTTCATATGGAATGATGAAATCATTCCAGCTAAGGAATGCTTAACTATTCCATTGGGCATTGAAGGACCTATCACTGAAAGCACGCCTAAATCGGACAAAATCAGAAGCCAAGTTTATGAATTTGAGTCGATCATCAGCGGCAAATTTCTTGGTAGGTATGAAACCGGTCCCTTTGAAGAGGAGCGGTATATCGATTTTGGAATTGTTGCGCTTACAAAAGACTACAGCGAAATTTATCTATTCAATCAGAGGGGAATATTCGCATCGGGCGATTCGCAAAGTGAAGCTAAAGATATTGTAAAGGTCTTTTTTAAGGATTTTTTTAAAGAACACACCAGTGGTGATTTTTAGCTGTGTTTAGCATGGAGGAGTAAGCTTGGTAAAGTTAATAAAGGCAACTATGATGAACATAAAGGTAAGCAAGATCAATAAGAAGAAAAGGTGAAGTGATGAATACGAGATATTATCATGTTGTCACGGAAAGACCGATGGAGTTAAACCAAGTAATCGTCTTTGATCAGGCTCATCCAAATGGCGTAGCCAATAGAGTCAAACGAGTACTTGAATTAAAAGAGAATCAGCCGGAAGTAGAAGCAGACCTGCCAGCATTTGATAAAATGGTGCTTGAGAACCTAGGGCATTGGAGTAATGTGGCAAGTCGAGAGCTTATGCTTGAAAAGGTAAGGAAAGAAGATTTTAGTGAGTTTCCATCTAGAATGGCTTGTCTTTATGTTTCTGCAAGTTTGGAAGAAGCTGAAAAATGGGCGAAGCATTTTATCGAGATCGGTCGAGAAACGTTTCAAATTGTCGCCCTTGAGAACGAAGGGAACTGTTTTACTGGCGATGCGCATAACTGCTGGTATGAATGTGCTTCAGAAGAAGAAGCTAGAAAACGCGCTTTTCATTATTGGAAGGTACTTGATAATGGGAAGAACGAGGACCCTGTTTTTGAGACCATTATTGATGGGAGAATATGCGTTGTAGAAGTGATAAAAGATTTCAGAGATAATGAATAGTTTATTTGGGAGCCTAGCTCTCAGTCACAATCTATAGGAGGTTTTTTATGGATTACATCATTCGATCAGTCAAAGTTGACGATGCTCAAAACATACTGAACTATGTTCAACAAGTTGCCACCGAAAGTGATAATTTAACGTTTGGTGAAGGCGAGTTTAATATGACGCTTGAAGAGGAAGAAAAGTTCATTGAAGGGCTTATTTCGAGTGATAATGAAGTCATGTTTATCGCCGAGAAAGACGATCAAATCATCGGTCAAATACATTACAGTGGTGGCAAAAGGAATAGAACCAAGCACTATGGAGAGTTCGGAATTACGGTAAAAAATGAATGTTGGGGCAAGGGTGTTGGTAAAAGCCTCATACAAGAAATGATCAAGTGGGCAGAGGCTTCCAGGTATTGTGAGAAAATCAATCTGAAAGTGAGAGATGACAATTATAAAGCGATCACTCTCTATAGAAAGATGGGATTCAAAGTTGAGGGCCTGCTGAAAAAGGACATGAAAATCAATGGTGTGTTTGTTGACAATCTGTTTATGGGACTCGATATTAAAAAGCATTGATCAACTGGTGGATTGCTGCTTGAAAGGTCTACTGATACATGATTTTGGAGCAAATATGATAAAGTACAATCTAGGAAATCCAGAAGAAATCCATACTTTAGATAAGTTAAGAGAGAGGTTGTATCACGCTTTAGAATCGGGAAAGCAACATCGGGACAGCATGACAACTTGTAAGTGAATGGAAATCGGATTGTCGGTGAAGAGGTATAAATGAGATTAAGAAATAGTACGGTAAAAAGAATGCTAGATATCATGGAGTGTAGTCTTAATGGACAATACATGACTCTTGAGCTAGAAAAGTTGCTGAATCATGAGGATTACAGGATTCAATTTGATTTTTTTGAAAATCATCCGGCGGGAATCGCCTTTTCACCGAACGACTTCATAAAAATGTTTCATTCAATCTACAATTACTCACCTTCTCCTGGAACATCCAAGGCGTTGACTAAGAGAAGAGAGGATTTTATTCTTGCTTTTGAAAAGAATGAATGCTTAAAAGAAAGTCTGCATCTTTTAGAGAAGTTCAATGAGGAAGACTTAAAACTGGCAGTGGAGTTGGCGAATGAGGGATTGCTTTTGCCCTTCATACGGAAAACACTCAGATTATTGTAGCTATAGGTGTTGGAGTAACAGGAGCGTTCAATCAGGGCGACATTAATTTTTTTGATTTTGTTAAGACCTTCACCCAAAAGACAAAGCAAGGTTTTATTCATATTCTCGCGCATGAACTGCATCATAAAGGCTACAAGGAACAGTTTAAGATTGACTATTCCAGATACCGGGCGGTCGATAGCTTCATTCATTTCTTTTCGGGTGAAGGTTTAGCTGTTAAGTTCTGTAATAATTTTGAAGGGCATCTCACATCTAAAATGAGGTGTTGCGAACACACTTGCGTTACAGATTCATATGAGTATTATATGGAGAACTACGACGCGATCATTGCTAAGTTCCTAGCTCATCTAAAAGAAATAAGCCAGGGGATGTATTCGGCCGCAGGCTCATTAGAAGACTTGTTTGATAAGGAGTACCACTTCAGAGATGTTGAAATTGATGGAATCATCCATGAGTTTTACTTGAGAAATCCCATCTCTTATTATCTTGGCGCTGACATATGGGGACTTCTTTACGACAAGCTTGAACGAGATGAGTTCTTTGATATGCTTAAGAATCCAAGCGGCATTTATGAAAGGCTTGTTGGATTACTTGGAATGTGATACAAGTACGAGTATCGGACTTTAACAGTATCTAATTTTATTTTCTCTCATAAGCAAGTATACCTTCGGTTTTTACCGGTTCACCGATAGGTAAGCCAAAAGTCTCCAGCGTGATGTCTTTTATGATCTCGGGTCTTGTCGGTTCGTTGACGACTACACCGGGAACATCGACAGTTACAGGTGTCGTATCTACTTGCATGATTCTTTCAATTTCTTCAAAACCGCTGATTACCCTGCCAAACCCAGGATACTTGCCGTCGAGTTTTTCCATAGCATCTCCAACGACAATGTAAAAGCAGCTTCCTGAAGCAAGCGATTCTCCGTCGCCGCCCATAGCGACAGCGTACTTGGACAAGGTCAGATTATTGTCGTAGCCATTGACTCTGCTCTCGTTGTCAATGAGAAAATCGCAGGACGGGTCCTTATCAAAGGATGTATAACTTGGTTGTAAGACAAATCCAGGTACAACTCGTTTGATGGTCCTATTCTTATATGCGCCGGTGGAGGCAAGGTACATGAAGCTTGTAGCAGTATTTGGTGCAGCTTCTGGGTAAAGTTCAATCTTTATTTCTGCTCCCGACGCCATGATTATTGTAGCAATTTGATGTATCATTTTTTTACTACCACACTTTCTCGTTCAATTAGTTCGACTGCAACGCTCGATTTCACAGCAACTCTTCTTTTGTTGGACAAGCGGTCAATCAACATACGGACGGCTAGACTTCCCATGTCTTCGGAGTGAATCTTGACGGTTGTCAACGGCGGCATTGTGAATTTAGCTGTCGGAATATCGTTTATACTGATGATTGAAACATCATTTGGAACATGAATGCCCTTCTCGCTAAAAGCGCGCAAGGCTCCGATCGCCATTGAATCATTTGCGATGATATACGCGTCAGGCGTTTTGTCTTTTTCTATGTGCTTCTTAACAAGCTCGTATCCTGAATCGATGGAGAAGCTCCCAATATGGATGTGTTTTGGATCAAGTGCTCCAAACTTGTTCATGTAGCGGATGAACGTTTCCTCCCTTTGATCGATCTCAGCACTTTCAAACGCTTCTCTACCACCGAGGTATCCGATACGGCGATGTCCTTTTTCGTGCAGGTAATCGACCATACGGACAATCACTCGGTCCAAGTCTACAACAACTGAATCATAAGCGTCTTGATCTGGCGATGAATCCAAAAATAGAATGGATTCACTATAGCGCTTCAGCAGGGCTTGCTCATCTTGATTAAACGAACCAATACCTATCACACCATCAAATGCGGTGCCAAGAATGCTATAACTTCCGTTCACCTTGTATACCTTTTCAATTTCCAGTTCTTGTTCTTTCACTTCCTGGTTTATACCGAATCGGATAGACAGATAATACGGATCCTCAAACTCGGTCTTATCGGTAAAGGAACTCACAATAAGCACTTTGTACTTGATGAGTTCTTTTGATCTTTTTGAATACTTTTCCTTAAGAGGTATGTATTCTAACTCTTCGGCTGCCTCGTATATCTTTTTACGTGTTTCTTCGCGTACGCTTATCTCCTTGTCGCCATTTAGCACCCTCGAAACGGTTGCTGGAGAAACGCCGGCAAGTTCTGCTATATCTTTTATTGTAGCCACATCATCACCCTTAATCTTGTTTTCTTAATCGTAGCATCTTGATGAAAAGGCGTCAAACAGTATCGTCGCTATCGCTCGTTTTCACTCGGATAGTCATCCAGAAGTGTTAAAAATACAGATGAGGTCCATGCAAAGCAGGGATCAACCTGTCCTTTTCCTGTCTTTGGATCAAAGTTCTCAGCCATGCCGTTTTGATCGATCGTATTTACAAAGCGCTCTGCCAGCGCATATGCGTTTTTTGTTTCACCAAGATGATGAAGCATATCGATGTACATCAGCATGGTCGGTGCCCATATGGGGCCTCGCCAATAGCCGTTATCCTGATACAAGGGACTGTTCATGGCTTCTGTGGCAAGGCCGAACTCACTGTAAAATCGGCTTGAATCGGTAAGGTCGTCCAGCAAGCGTTCTTTTACCTGTATGGGGAGTCTTTCGCCGATGATCAGCGGCATAAGCGCTTGAAGGGAGTCTCCACCGGTTATTATTTTCGAAGTCGTAGCCAACTTTGCTACGAAACGATCATCATGCCATAGCTCCGCCATCATCTTCCTAAAGAGTTCATCTGCTCTTTGCTTCCAATCCTTGCTTTCTTGTGTTTTGTTTAACGTGTTGGCTAGAGTAGCTAAAAAGTCCATCTGATGCACCAGCAAAGCACAAAGGTCTGGGGTGACAACCGGTACTCCCTGACTATATAAAGTGCCGTTATCCCATCCAGACTCGTTCCCGTGGGCATAAAAGGGCATTCCTCGCTCTGTTGAACGATGATTCAACCAAAATTCTGTGAATCTGCTGAGAGTATCGTATACCGCCATCAATTTATCGGCTTCACAAAAAAGTGGATTCCTTCGCATCATGTATTGATAAGCCCAAGCGTAAATTGGTGGTTTTGCACTGCTGTAAGAAGCATATACGTCATTGACAAAATCGGGATACATGCCACTGATATGCTGATGGTCTGTAAAAAACATGAACTGATCAAATGAAAGTTCAGGTTCCTTTTTAGCCAAGAAGATCGCGCCGAAACAATTGTCCCAACTCCAGATATTCGTCATCCAGTTCTTGGACATGTACATGGCATACCTTTTTAGCAGACCTTCCGGTTGAACGAAATTCATCCAGGTTATGTAGGATGCCAAAGCCACGCTTTTTCTGTAGCGCTCATTTGGCAGATGGTGCAGGGAAGACCAGATGCAGTACTCGTTTGTCAGTCGTTCCCTTGTTTTGTCAAAGTCCTCCACCGCGCCCGGTTCGTGTTTGCTGACGACTTTGAAACTTTCTAGGACCAGGTCACAGCGGTCTTTAAGAGATATGCTTATATGCCTGTTACCGATGGATTCCCATGGTGCGTCAAGTTCAACATTGCCCTCTAGTGCTTGTATGCCGAGTCGTATTTCTTTTGAATAGCTGGTTAACTCCCATGTGGAATCATTACGGCTAAAAATTGTATCGTACCTACTTAGTACATAACTAAGCTTAACAAAGAGACCGTCGGTTTTAATTCTAATGGTGTTTTCTGTTGGAAAAATGATGTGAACAGCTCCTTGTCCAGAAAAGAGGATCAACTCGGTTTCGGTTCCGCCGATGCCACATTCGACGATAGAATCCCTGTCGTCATAAACCTCTAGCTGGAACAACCAGCCTGGGTCGAGATCGCCTCTTCTGACATCGCGGATATAAATCGGATTCTCCGCTAAGTCCCCATATTTGGATACGACGAAAAAACTTCCAAACCGGCTAAAGGGGATGTTCACTAAGTCAATGACCGGGTTGATGGCAAACGCTTTTGAATCAGTCATAAAGCTACTCCTCTGAGATGGATAAGGCCTTTATGGTGAAACTGAAGTCGAAGTTTGACAGCTTCACCTGATGCTCGGGTCGCGGCATAGGACCACAGCTGTTGCTGCCTAGTCCGTTCTGTTTATAGTCGATGTTCAGTCGTACAAAGGCTTGTTCTTTAAGTTCGTTGCAGTGTCTAGCTTGTTCAAAGTCTTCAGCTGTATAGCGATGGATACTGAAGTTAAGCGCTTGAGGATAGCTAAGCAGTAGCTCAACGTGTCCGCTTTTTATGCTTGTCCAGTCCACTTCGGAACGGTTTCCATTTTCTTGCGGGTAAGGATAATCGGTCATCATCTTATCAAGAGGGGACTCAAAATGATCCATCACTGCGTTTCGCCTGCTGTCGCAATACGTCTCACCAGGCCCCAAGCCAAACCATTCGACCTTTGAAAAATCCGCCTGGAGGTTTAGATGAACACCGACTCTGGGTAGCATTTCACGCATCTTCCTGTCAGGGTCGTGCGCTATTCCGGTTATCCGTACGGAAAGCGTGCCATCTAAAAAGAGCTGATAAGTGATGGAGGCGCGGTAATACCACTCCTGATTGGGCGCGCCGCAGATGAATCGGGTGATCACTTCAACACCGTCCTCATTTTCTTGCCATGAAAAGTCCTCCGGGTAATTCTTCATCAAATCCAAGTGGTACTTTTGCTTCCAATCCTTTATCACGTACATGTCGTTGTCGATAGGCGCTCGCCAAAAGTTAAGCTCAGGACCTTTTTCAATCAGTTCGCAAGTGTCCAGTCGGTAACCGGTCAATAAAGCCGTGACCTTATCGAAGCTAATGAGCTTACCGTCTGCTGTCAGTGACAGACTATCCAGTGTTTCCACAATGGTTATTTCTCCGTGGCAAGAAGGCTTGACCAGTTGCTTGACCGACCAAGGAAGCTCAGTTTGCTCAAAGGTGATCCGGTGACCGATTTGCAGGCCGTGTACGGATTCATGCACAATCGCTTCCACTAAAAGAAAATACCTTACGTTCGCCTGAACAGGATCTGGCCTCAAAATCGGAAGTTCAATCGCACGATTTTCTTTAGGGTGTAGTGAAAGGCAAAAAAATTCACCTGAATCAATGGACAAACCATTCGCCTTGAGCTCCCATTTGAATAGGACATGGTCTAGTGTTATTACATCGTAGTTGTTTTGAATGTTCACCATGACAGGACCGGATGAGGTGAAATTCATTTTTAACGGCTCATAGACTTTTTTCAGTTCTCCCAATGACGGTGAAGGTGTTCGATTGGGAAAAAGCAGACCGTCAAGGTTGAAGTTTGCGTTATGGGGAGCGTCGCCGTAATCGCCACCATATTTATAGAAAGTCACACCGTTTTCGTCGACGGATTTGATCCCGTGGTCGATCCATTCCCAAACAAAACCTCCATGCAACCGATCGTATTTTTCAAAAATGTTTTGATATTCTGTTAGCCCGCCTGGGCCATTGCCCATTGCATGTGCGTACTCACACAGGATATGGGGTTTAGTTAAGACGCTGTCCCGTCCTATTTCTTCTAAACGTTCGAAATTGGAGTACATGGTGGAATAGACATCCGTTACTTGAGCGGAAAAATCACCTTCGTAGTGCAAAAGCCTTGTAGGATCCAATGATTTTATTTTTTGCGCCATGGCGATGAAATTGCATCCGAAATCCGACTCATTGCCCATGGACCACATCACGACACAAGGACGGTTCTTATCCCTTTCGACCAATCGAACCGCCCTGTCGATAAAAGCGGTTTGCCATGTGATGTCATCGGTTATCCATTTGTAGGAACTCGTCAACTCAAATCCATGACATTCCAAGTCAGCCTCATCGATCACATACAGACCGTACTCGTCGCAAAGTTGATAAAAGCTTGGCATATTGGGATAGTGTGCTGTGCGTACGGCGTTGATATTATGCGCCTTCATAAGTAGAATGTCGTCTTTCATATCCTCATAACTGACGGTTCGTCCTGTCTCGCAGTGAAAGTCATGTCGATTGACACCTTTAAACAGGACCGGTCTGCCATTGATCAGAATTCTACCTGCCTTGATTTCTATTTCTCGGAATCCTACTTTTTCACTCACTCGCTCTATAAGTCGCTCGCCCTCATAGATTCCGATGGTGAGCTCATATAAGTAAGGTACTTCCGCCGACCACTTTCGAGGTGATGTCAGCCACCTGCTAAGTGTAAACTCCGCTGAATCAAGTCTGCTGCTTTCGTCAAACAGACGGTTCTTCAGGGCATCATCCAATGTTATTCTCATATTGGTGTTCTTACTTACTTCACTAAGCTCCAAATGGAGCTTCAATTCAGCATTCTCATACTTTTCGTCGAACTCAGTGGTTACTTTGAGATCCCAGATTGAAATTTTTGGCGTGATCACTAATTCGACATCCCTAAAAATTCCGCTTAACCACCACATGTCCTGATCTTCCAGATAGGTTCCGTCGCACCACTGATAAACCGACATTGCAAGCAAGTTTTCACCACTTCTGACCAGTCCGCTTAGATCAAATTCACTGGCCATTCTGCTGCCTTGGCTGTATCCTACAAACTGATCGTTAATGCATAGATGAAAACTTGAGTCAACACCGTGAAACCTTAAGACGACATGTTTATCGGTTAAATCCTCGTGCAGATCAAACCGGCTTCTATAAAGACCTGTCGGGTTGCTGGTAGGCACGTTTGGCGGCATGATGGGAAACTGATAGAAAAGATCAGTATAATGCATCTTACCGTAGCCTTCCATTTGCCAACTAGAAGGTACTTTAAGATCATTCCAGCGGGTATCGTCATAGCTGTTCAGGAAACTGTTCGGATCAATGCGTTTTGGTGAATCTAAAAATAGAAATTTCCAAGTCCCGTTCAAAGAAGTAATCTTACTTCCAAAACTGTATTCAAAATATGATCTGGAAGGCAATCTATTCCTTTCAAGAACACTGAGGTCTTTCCAATCGGTCAATAACATGATTACTCTCCTAAAATTTTTTTTATTAGTAAACCGTTTCGTAAAAATTTTACTAAAAGATTTACTTAACGTCAAGCGCATAAGCTTCGCGCAAGAAGGACAATCGTTACATTTTTCTTAAATCCCACCGATCAGGATTATTTTTTTGTATACTGGTCCTAGTGAATTCTTAGTAGGATTTTGCTAGGATGTACACCTACTATGAAAATGGGAGCGAGGGCGATATGAAGATTACAACCGTATTTTACGATATGGGCAACACCTTACTTGATTTTCACTTTGGTAAAAGCGACGATGAAAAAGACCTTATTGGAATTGGACATATGAAAGACGTCTTAAGGGAGCAACTCAACTTGGTGGTGTCTCAAGAGGAGCTGATCGAAAGTTTTTTAAATCCGCTTAATGACTATATGATAAACGAGAGAAAGCAAAACGGCTATGAGCGTCCCTTTAGGATGCATTTGAAGCAGATCTTGCAAGGTAGGAGCATCACCGATGAGCAAGAGCTCTGTTTAGCAGAAGCCTTTTATGGTGAATACATGCGAACGGTGAAAGTCAATGAAGCTGTTTTTGAACAGTTAAGGAGCGATAAGCGTAGGGGGATGAATATCGGCGTTATCTCAAACTGCTATATGCCTGCAGAACTTTACAGGAAAGTATTTGTAGCTTGCGGTATCGATGAATATGTTGACGCCTACTTTTTTAGCTATGAGCAAGGAATGATGAAGCCTAATCTGGAACTCTTCAAAAGAGCGCTTCACTACTTTGATGTTGAACCTCGCCATGCCATGATGGTCGGAGACAGCCTAAAGGCCGATATTGAACCTGCACGTTCATTGGGGATGGAGCACATGAGGATCTGATCACTTAAAAGCACGATTGAATTGGAAGCAGGGGACTCCAAGTTACGAGGCCTTGAATAGATGATGAAATGAAGACTGAATTGGGGTTTAGGAATCAAAAAAACCTACTCTTAAGACTTTAGTTGAGAGTAGGTTTTTATAGAAGTTGGTAGTGATTGATGATGAGAATAAAGATTGCGCAAAAAATACAGTTCGAGATCGCCCAGAAGAAACCTCTGAAGACTCTTTGCGAGAGGGTGAATGTGTTTTTTTGATAGGCAAATGAGGATAGCAGCGCCGCATACATGATGACAGACCCGTACCAAGGCAATTCACTGATGAACAGCGCTACTGTAAGGATAAGGCACATGAAAACTGCTGAAATGAAAAAGAACCGGTCTTCTCTGAGCGTTCTGGAGAATTCGCGATGACTGATTTCAAGACGCAGTCTTTTTTTAAACAAGACGATAAACTCCAACAATGTATTCATGAAAAACTCCGTGAGGTCTCTCTGTAAACGATAGGTGACAAGTCATTATACCGTAGTATAGCAGAGAGTAAGGGATAAGGGAATGGGTTGAGGGGCTAAAGTAACGCTTTATAGTGCGTTTAGTAAGCTATGGGGTTAGTACCATCTCCTGGCCTGAGACAGGAGAAAAATGCATTTGAGTGATGAAGTGTAGATATCTCAATTATGTTATAATCAGTTATAATGATCTATCAATCAATAGCCAAGTCAAGAATATGCACGGAGGTTGTTATGCTGGTACCACAGTTATATTTAAAGGGTAAATGTGAAGAAGCGATAAAGGCTTATGAGAATGCATTCAAAACCAAAGTAGCTTCAGTCCTTTACGACGAGGATAAGAGGCCTGAAAATTTTGTCGTCCATGCTGAAATGCATATTCATGATCAGAAGGTCATGATGAGTGACTGGGGTGGAAACATCAGCATGTCAACAGATAACTCGCAGCAGCTGGTTGTGATATTTAAGGAACAAGCCGAACTGGATCATGCATATGATGTACTAAAAGTCGGTAGCAAGACCGTTATTGAGAAGGGACCGACGTTTTATAGCACCTGTCTTGTTGACCTGCTTGATTCCTATGGTGTGCGTTGGTGTTTGATGATGAATGTGTAAAGTGTACCATTGACTCAGTTGTGAAGAACAGCTGGGTCATTTTTTATGGAGGTTTCCATTATGCTTTTTCTGGTAGACATAAATATTAGATTAACTTTTTATTTCACAGGTAGACTATGAGACATCTATCTTAAAAAATGGTAAAATATGAGCAATGAGTTTTTGAACGATTGTGAGGTCGAAATGGATAAAATGACATATGATGAATTGAAAGATACCCTTAAAACAGGAGATTTGATCTTGTTTTCGGGTCGATATGAAATCAGCAAGATTGTCGAGTGGCTGGAAGGCAGCAAGTGGTCACATGTAGGAATGGTCGTAAGACTTGACGGATATGACGAACCGCTTTTATATGAAGCGACCGCTTTGACCAATTTGCCGGATTTAATAGACAACAGCCATGTCACTGGACCAAAAGTGGTTAAGCTACTTGATCGGCTGCAGACCTACGGGGACGATTTAGTGCCCTATGAGCCACCGGTTTATGCTGTCAGAAGACTGGAAAACCCACTTGCAAGTGGTACAGAAGCCATTCTGGAAAAGATTCTTACACACTTGCATGGACTTCCAAATCCATCGACCAAGAGGATGATTTACGAAGTGCTGATCGGGCGCTACTTGCATATCAAGACGAGCATGAAAGATATCACCTGTAGTGGGTTTATTGCATTAACCTATGAAAAACTTGGACTGCTCAAAGGCAAAATGCCCATAAACGGCTATGTGCCATAGGATTTTTCGACAGATGGAGATCTGCAATTAATTGACAATAAACTAAGCGATGAGATCATCATCGAGCTTCCAGAAAAAGAGGTCAGATATGCGCAGTAGAAAGAGCGTGTCCGTTGCTTTGGTCGCGCTTGCGGTTGTGGTTCTACTCGTCGCACTTTTCAGTGAGACGGTCATCAGTTCGGAAAAGAGAAACAGCATCGAAGCCTATCAAGAGGTACTGATCGATGAGACTAAGGCGCTCGGTATCCAGGACATCATAAATGATAGGACGGACTCGGATTATGTGGATTACAAGACAAGCGGCGTCAGCAGCACCATCAAGGATTCAAACTATTGGATTCACATACCGCTCGTGGAGCTGAAGCTTAAGGGCGATGAGTACTTGATCGAAGTATCCAAACCACACTTGAGCCAAGTTGAGTTTTTTCAAGTGTCCAAAGAGGGCGAAGTGGTTAAAGTAATTAAAACGGGTAGAAACAGACCTTTCAGTAGTAGAGAAATCATGTATAAGAGCTTTCTGTTCGAACTCGATAGTCATCATCTGGATGGTGAGCTTTATCTTATGATCAATACGGAAAGTTATCTTCAAGCGCCTACCAAACTGTGGACGCATGACGAGTTTATCAAGGAATCAACACAAAGCAGTCTGGTGCTCGGGGTCTTTTATGGCGCCCTTGTCATAATGATCGTTTATAATAGCTTCTTAGCGTTTAGCTTAAAGGAGTTCAAGTATCTTTTTTATGTGCTGTTTGTCATCAGCTTTACTTGCCTTCAGTTGGTTTGGGACGGGTATTCCTATCAGTATGTTTGGATAAATGCAAGCTATTGGGATACTGTCGCCAATCCGTTTTTCATAAGCCAGTCCAGTTTGTGGCTGATGGCCTTTAACTGGTCGTTTTTTGAAGTGGCCACTCGATCAAAATGGCTGATCCGCGCATACCAAGCCTTCTTTATTGCAGCGGTCGCAGCAAGCGTCAGTGTTTTTGCGCTTCCTATGGCTTCCTCGATTTATGCGGGGGCTTCGCTGTCGATTGTGGCTCTGATGGTTTCGATCCTCAGTTTTGTGGTCAGCAAGCCGAAGAACAAGTCTCATTTCTTGTATATTGCGGCTTGGAGCGTGTTCTTCTATATGAGCGTTTTATCCACTATGGGTGGATTCAATTTGATCCCCTACAGCATTCTGGCAGTGCATGGTGTCAAGATAGGCATTATCATACTTATCGTTTTCTTTTCTCTGGCACTGACCTTTAAAATCAATGAAATTGAAGAACTGAGAATAGCGGAAGTGGAAAAAGGGAATTTGCTGAAAAGACTTCACATGATGAGCATCAAGACCACCTCGATAAGGAAACTGGACTCCTTGTATCAGAACATGCTTCAAGATTACAAGGAGTTCACCTCCTATGAATCGATGTTGATTTGCCTTGCCTCGGAAGATCAGACATATGACCTGATTGATCAGTTTGCCAAAATCACACGTGTGACTTTGAACACTGCGACTATTCAGATGCTAGATCAGAAAAACGCCGATGTCACAGTAGGCACGGATGATTTTTTGAAATCGCTTGGAATAACCGGTGCTGTTTCCTCGCTGATCATTCCTTTGGAATCACGTAAAAACAAAACTGGATTTGTGCTGTTGCATTCCAAAGTGCAGCGTACGGTAAGCGATCAGGTCAAGGAGCTGCTGACTGACTATACGTACCAGATTTCAATGACCATAGAAAATATTGTGCTGCTTGATCGATTGAGGCTATCGGCAGAACGTGACAGTTTGACAACACTCTATAATCGCAGAACTTTTTTTGAAAAGGCACAGAAATTATTTTCGATGGGGGATGAGGACGATAGATTTTCAATTGTCATGATAGACATCGACCATTTCAAACGTATCAACGACCAATTCGGTCATGTCGCAGGTGATAAGGTGATTGTGGATATCGCCAATCTGATGATAGGGAATTGTCCGGAGCACGCGGTAGCGGGCAGGTACGGCGGAGAAGAATTCATTATTGCAATAAGA
The DNA here is from genome assembly GCF_004125825.1 of Fusibacter sp. A1. Classification (NCBI taxonomy): domain Bacteria; kingdom Bacillati; phylum Bacillota; class Clostridia; order Eubacteriales; family Fusibacteraceae; genus Fusibacter; species Fusibacter sp. A1. Next base: position 29,814 of record NZ_QQWI01000017.1, read on the forward strand.
TCGAATGACAGCAAGCGTGTTGAAAAGACGATTGATGATCTGCGAAAAACGATCATGGAGACTCGGTTTGAACTCAGCGATTCGACGACTGAGCAGATGACCATTTCTTCAGGCATCGCTTTCAAGACGACTGCGACAAGGTCGCTTGATGAGCTGATCGAACGCGCCGACGACATGCTTTATCGGGCTAAGGATTCTGGGAGGAATGTAGTCATGGTCGATGAAAAGGAGTAGGCTTTATTAAAAACCACACTTGACCGACCTCCTTGTGACTGGGGGGGGGAAGCTGATCACAAGAGTAATTCTTGTACCGGTCAAGGATTTGATCCTAATCGGGGACTGAAAGGTATAAAGGACTTGAAAGCTATGATAGATGTGCTGATCAACTACATGAAAAGATTTATTGACTTGCCTGAGGAAGAACTTTATGAAATCGCTAAGGATGTTCCCATTCAAAGCTTTGAAAAGGGTTCTGTGCTGATTCGGCAGGGAGAAGTCCCTACTGAATGCTTTTTTGTTCTTCAGGGGCTCGTGCGGCAGTATGCTGTCAATGAGGATGGTAAAGAGACGACATTCAATTTTTTTACAGAAGAACAGGCGGTCGCGGTCTACAATGCTCATACCCATCAAAAAGAGTCGAAGTTCACGCTCAGGTGCTCGGAAGATTGTGTTCTGGTCGTCGGGGACCTGTCGATCCAAGATGAGATGTTCGCGCAATTTGAGGTGCTTGAAACCATGGTCAGAAAAGTTGTCGAAAACGATATCGGAGCCATGAATGAGGCCTTCACCTCCTTTGTGGCGTCGACGCCTGAGGAAAGGTTCAAAAACCTGATGGAAACCCGACCGGACTTGTTCGATCGAGTTCCGAACCATCAATTGGCAAGTTATTTGGGAATCACGCCCGAATCCTTCAGCCGTATTAAGAAACGGCTGAATCAGGAGCGTTAAAAGCCGGTGGATTGGTTTTTCCTCCCTTAAACAAGAGCCATAGACCATAACCCAGTTCGCCGACCATCATCGGAAGCATCAGGATGCTTTCAATGCTTTGAGTCGCAGTGAATAGGGGGAAGAAGTTCTTCAGCAGGTGTACGAGGGTGTAGCTGAAGCCGGCAAGTACGAGCAGGAAAGCAAGTATTCGTTGTCTGTTCTGATTAACAGCCAGTCCTACCACGAAGAGGTGTCCACCGAACAGAATAAGACCTAGCGACCAGAGACTGTCGAATGCGTCAAGGTGCTGTGTCACCTGGGGTACGCTAAGGGAGCCTGCAGTCATGGCAAGCACAACCAAGTGGTAAACCGCGAAGGAAAGAAAGAGAGTGTAGACCCCTCTAAGCAGTGCTGAGAGGGTCGCCAATTTTGAATTGATCGGTTTTAAGACCTTGTAGAAAGCCCATGTGACGATGATATCCGTGAGAATGATGATAAACCATCCAAGTAATCCTGTTTGAAACAGTGATGACGCTTGGATGTTTTTTATTGTCTGGATAGGGTTCACTACTACGACCTGCGAGTGAACAAAGCCGAAGGAGTAGAAGGCTGCGAAGGTCATGATGAGTAGTGACAGCCCCGCTATGATGGATGGTTTTCTGGTTGAGTTTGTCATTGTTGATCTCCTTTTTTATGATCATAACATGCTGCTTGTATAGTCGCATTGACTTAAGTCAATTGTTAACAGCTTTAAAGATGACTTTACGATATTTTTTTTATGCTTGACATTCATTTGAAATAAGTTTAGAATGATAAAAACTTATAGCAACGTGCTAAGAAAAGGAATAGTAAACAGAAAAAGGATGTTAGAGAGCTGATGATGGTGGAAATTCAGTATCTGTACTGTTGAAGGAAGCCTTGGAGCAGCTGCCAAAAGACAATCATGTCGTAGTAGGTTAGCCGGATGTCCCAACGTTACATGGGAGCTGAGAAATAATTTAGGTGGTACCACGGAAAACTTTCGTCCTATGGGGATGAGGGTTTATTTTTTTTGAAAGGAAGGATCTTATGACTAGGAATGCGTTGATGGCTGCTTTGTTGTTTTCTAATCTGAAATATGGACCGGAGGATTACGAGATGATCTACTCAGAACGGAATTTACCGGAAGGGGCTATGGTCACCCGGTTCGCACCTAGTCCTACAGGTACGCTTCATATCGGGCATTTGATTGGATCGTTGCTTGATGTGACACTTGCAAGACAGACCGGTGGGGCTTCTTATTTGAGGATCGAGGATACCGATAAGAAAAGGTCGATTGAAGGAAGTGTGCAGAGTACGATCGACGTGCTCGAATATTACGGTATAACATTTGATGAAGGCGCAACCGGACTGAATGACGAAACCGGCGACTACGGTCCTTATAAGCAAAGCCAAAGAACACAAATATACCATACCTTTGTAAAGAGACTCATAGAACAGGGGCATGCCTATCCCTGCTTCTGCACAGAAACCGAACTTTCTGAAGTAAGAAAAAAGCAAGAAGCGGACAAGCTGATAACAGGGTATTACGGTGAGTTTGCGAAATGCCGGGAGATGTCCTTTGAAGACGTAAAAAAAAGGATTGAACGCAAAGATGCCTATGTCATACGACTAAAGTCAAATGGGAATCTGAATAACGAGGTTGTTTTGAACGACATAATAAGAGGGGCAATAAGATTTCCTGAAAACAATCTGGATATGGTCCTGTTAAAGTCCGATGGTGTCCCCACCTATCACTTTGCCCACGCGGTAGATGACCACCTGATGAGAACAACGCATGTGATAAGGGCAGACGAATGGTTGCCGTCTTTTCCGCTGCATAAGGAGCTCTTTGATGTACTGGGATGGAAGCCACCGAATTACATCCATATCTCTCCGATCATGAAGTCGGACGGAAAGTCAAAGCGTAAGCTCAGCAAAAGGAAGGACCCGGAATCAGCCCTGACCTTTTATCTTGAAGACGGCTATCCCAGCCAGTCGGTAATCGAGTATCTGCTCAATCTGATCAATTCGAATTATGAAGAGTGGAGAGCCTGTCATCCTCTTGAAGACAGTTCTGCGTTTATCGTCGACGTGGCAAAGATGTCGTCTAGCGGTTCTGTTTTTGACTTTGATAAGTTTGTAGATGTGAGTAAGCAAACCATAGCAAGAATGAGCGCCGAAAGCGTTTACGATCAGGTTTGGCAGTGGAGCCTTCGCTACGACAATGAGTTCGCAGAACTTATGGGGGAGCACAAGCACTATATGACAACAGCACTCGGCATTGAGCGAGGTGGAGAGAAGCCCAGAAAGGACATTGCCAAGTGGTCTGATGTAAAGGAGCACATTTCCTACTTCTTCGACGAGCTTTTTTGTATGGAAAAGGTTAGCGATGAGCTAGCAAGACTCAACATGCAGCCAGAGGAGGTGGTAGAGATACTTAAGGAGTTGATTTCTAACTACACGCAAACGGACAGCCATGAGGAGTGGTACGAGCAGATGAAGAATCTTTGTGAGCGGTTGGGCTATGCGACAAGCATGAAGGAGTTTAAGAGAAATAAAGAGGTTTATCGTGGTCATTTAGGGGATCTCATGGGCATGATCCGTCTGGTGCTGACCGGCAGAAGAAATACACCTGACCTATATCAGATCATGAGTACCATGGGGATTGATAGGGTAACCAGCAGGATGGATAATGCGACTCGCATGATGACAAAAAGGTAAGGAGCGCGTGAGCGCTCCTTTTGTCTTATAGGTTGTTCAAGTAATCAAGCTTTGCTTCTTCAAACTGAAGATGGTTTTGCATCATGTTTAAGATTTCTGTAAGGGCGGATGTGACAGCTTGTGCGTCATCTGCCTCCACTGCAGCTGTTAGGGCTTCATGTACAGCTTTTGCAGCATCTTTATCTACGCCGTAGGCTTCTCTTAAGGCATCGATGTCTGATCGAACGGATTCGAAATCCGCTTTGTTTTCTTCTCTGATTGCCATCAGATCTTCTTTTGCTTCTTCTCTAGTCAATTCGCCTGATTCGACAAGTGCTTTGATCTCTTCAAAGATCGGTTCCATTTCTTCTTTATGGCTTTCTCTTAGGTCTTCTTTGATCGCATCCAGTTCTTCACGGATTTCTTGATGAGCTTCCCAGTTGGCTTCAAAGTCTTCTAGCAGGTCGGGGGCGTAGTTTTCGATGACCTCGGTCATCTTTGCCATACGCTCTTCCATGTTACCGTGCTTTTCTTTGCCGGGCTTTTCGCCTTTTTCGGGGCGGCTACCCAACTGTTTTTCGATGCCAGGTTTACCTTTAAGGTTGTCGTCTGTTTTTGCTGCGTCGAACTCGTCTGCGAATGCGAAGGTCGATAGTGCCATAATGCCTGTTAGTGCCAATGCCATAAGTTTTTTCATAAGTGAACTCCTTTCAAATGTGTGTGTTGTTTACTTCCTGGCTTAAGTATACTCGCCTTCCCATTGGGAGTTCAAAGGGCAAACTGTGGCAAAACAGTGGCAGTTGTTTTTAGTCGGTCTGGTATCTGTCAAAGCGGTCGAAGAGCATGGTGTATTGACCACGACCTTGCGTTTTAGAACGAAGTGCCGTCGCATAGCCGAACAGGTTAGACAGGGCGACCGTGGCACGAACCACCCTTCCTGATGGAATCAGTTGGATATCGGTGATGGATCCATGACGCGTGTTAAGGTCATCTATCACATCCCCCACATAGGATTCAGGCACGTGCACTTCGACGGTGAAGATAGGTTCCAATAAGACGGAATGCCCTTCTCTGAGTGCTTTTGACACTGCCATCGAGGCGGCTGTCTTGAATGCGATATCCGATGAATGGTCCGTCTGATAATCTACATCATAGAGTTCCACATGCAGGTCCACAACTTCGTATCCACCGAGGATACCGGATTGCAGCGATTCTGAAATCCCCTGCTCGCAAGCCTGAAGATATGCTTTCGGGAACTTCCTGTCATCAACCTTAAGATCAATCGTGTGTCCAGCGCCACGAGCATTAGGATGAACTTTCAGTTTGACATGACCATACATGGACTGACCACCCGACTGTTTTGATAAGGTATAGTCCACGTTGACCGGATTAAGGATGGTTTCCTTGTAGGCGACCTGCTGTCTGCCGCTGTTTACAGGAACACTGAACTCTTTTTTTAAGCGCTCGAGAATCACTTGCAAATGAAGCTCTCCCATACCCGAAATGATGGTTTGACCTGTATCGGGATGAGTGAAGGTCGTAAATGTCGGGTCTTCTTCAGAGAGCCTCTCAAGTGCGTTTTGCATTTTGATCTGTTCTGCAGGCGTTTTCGATTCGACTGCCACTGAAATGACTGGAACAGGAAACTTCATGGTTTCCAAGAGGATTGGCGCGTTCACACTACATAAGGTATCACCCGTCGTCGAATGCTTCAGACCGACAACAGCGACAATGTCGCCCGTTGCGATTTCTGATATTTCTTGTCTGTGATTGGCATGCATTTGCAGCAGTTTGCCGATGCGTTCTCTTTTGTCCTTAGTGGTGTTCAAAGCGGTACCGCCCGACTTTAGTGTTCCTGAATAAACCCTAAGGTAGGTTAACCTTCCGACATAAGAATCGGTCATGACTTTAAAAACAAGAGAAGAGAAGGGCTCAAGGTCAGAGGCTTTTCTGATGGTCTCCTCTCCTTTTAGTGTATGACCCACAATCACAGGCCTGTCCAGAGGGGATGGAAGATAATCGATCACCGCATCAAGAAGCATCTGGATGCCCTTATTGCGGTAGGCCGCACCACAGAGTACAGGTGTGATGCTCCCTGAGAGGGTGGCGAAGCGGATAGTCGATGTTAACAAATCCTGACTAATTTCATTGCCTTCAAGATACTCGATGAGCAGTTCTTCGTTAAAATCAGCTACCGTTTCGATCAGATGTTTCCTCATTTCACTTGCAAGGTCTGAAAACTCAGCTGGAATCTCTCTGACGTCAACTACTTCACCTGTATCACCAGTATTGTAGTATGCCTTCATGTCCATTAGCGAAATAATTCCTTTAAACTCCTTTTCGGTACCGATGGGTAGCTGAATAGGTACAGGTACTCCGTTCAAACGATCTTTGATGGTGGCGACAGATCGTTTGAAATTGGCGCCGATGACGTCCATCTTATTGATGAAAACCAGTCGTGGAACCCCATAATGATCGGCTTGTCGCCAGACGGCCTCGGTTTGTGCTTCGACGCCTTCTTTCGCGTCAAGTAGGAAGATAGCGCCATCTAGTATGCGAAGGCAACGTTCGACTTCTACTGTAAAGTCAACATGTCCTGGAGTGTCGATGATATTGATTTTATTTTCCTTCCAATGACAGGATGTGGCGGCTGAGGTGATGGTGATGCCGCGTTCCTGTTCCTGCTCCATCCAGTCCATGACTGCAGAACCGTTATGGACCTCACCCATCTTATGGGTCAGGCCTGTATAAAAGAGTATGCGTTCTGTGCTTGTAGTTTTTCCTGCATCGATATGAGCCATAATTCCAATATTTCTAGTGGTTGATAATGGTTGAGTTCTTGGCATACTTGTTCTCCTTCTCTTAAGATTGCTATTGTACGTTTACCCATTTATTCATAAGCTAAAAACAAGGAGTGTCTTTGAAAAGAATTAGTCTGTGCATTATTTGCGTGTTATGCGCGTAGATTGGGTGTGGAGTGACCACGGATTCGGGGTATACATCGAGAAAGGGTTTCGATCGTCAATTAGGTCAGTAAAGGTTGGAGTTGAATAGAATGAAAAAAATAGCGAAAATTTTAGTAATGGTTGCCTTACTGATGCAAATAGGGTGTCAATCCTCAACTAGCGTGACACAACCGAATGATCCGGAACCACAGAAGCCAAGTGAAGGACTACAGCCGCTTAAAGTTGCGATTATCGATGATACGGCGCCCTATGCGGATGTGGTGGATGGAGAGTATGAAGGGTTGATTATCGATATCGTCAGCGTGGCGTTCAGTCGTATGGATGTCGAGTATGAGTTCGTCGATATGCCATTCAATCGGATCATGACGCTCATGGAAGAAGGTGGACTGGATATTGCCACTGACATTTTCATCAATCCAAAACGCGAGGAGTTTCTTTACTTTCCGGTAGACACTCCGCTTGCAATTTACCCCTATGCTTTATTTAAAAGAAGCGACAAGGAGATTACCTACGATGGAAATCCAGAAAGCTTAACCGCCTATATCATCGGCACTGTCAGAGGATATTATCTAGGAAGTTTTGACAAGTACCTTGAAGATCCGGATTATACGATTATTGAATCTAAATCACCCGAGCTGAATATGAAGCAGCTTTATAACGGCAGAGTCGACTTAGCGATTGAAGTGCTGTCTACAGGAGAATCACTAGTAGAAAAACTCGGATACGGACTCGAAATCGAACCGTTACCTACGACGCTTGGGGCAAACTCGTCTTATGTGGCGTTTTCAAAACCCCTTGGTCTTGAACCTCTCATGGTGGAGTATCAAAAGACAATCAAGGAAATGTATGCCGACGGAACGCTTCAAGCTATTTACGATAGATATGGATTGCCTGTGCCTGATGGGAATTTTGAATGAAAGTAGGCGAAAAGATGAATCGGTTTACAAGACAAATCGTAAGGAATGATGAAACGTCAGTAATATTGGATCACGGTTATCATCTGGTTGAAAGCGGAATTATTTCAGGAAAGGCTGTAGAAAGACTCGCTGAGTTCGAAACATTTTTGGAACAGATGGTCGAAGAATATGAGCAGTGCGCTCAACAGCTAGAAACGATGCGAGAAAATAAAAAAGAAAAAACACTTCATTTTAAAGAAGTGTTAGGGAAGAAAATGATGATTCAGCAGGTACTCATCAAGCTGAAATGGGTGGGTATTGATGTTGAGATTGATTTTAAGTAGTCTTCTTACCTGAAGTATAAGATGAGTTGGAGCCAATGATGGGATTTGAACCCACTACCTGATCATTACGAGTGAACTGCTCTACCGACTGAGCTACATTGGCATATTGTATATCTACCAAAAAAGCAAACTAAATAACGATATCGGCAAAAAAAATCCCCTTAATTCTAAATTAAGGGGATTTCGTCGATAGTGGAATGTGTAGCAGATTAAATCAATTGAATCAGAGATTCCAATTCTTCAGATAAGACTTTCGCCTGTTCGAAATCGGTAGCCTGAAGTGCAGAAGCGATTTTAGTCTCGACCTCTTTCTTCTTTTGCTCGATGTCCAAATAGTCTCTGTCGAAATGGCTGGCGAAAATCATCTTCTTGAATTTTCGCATCGTCATTTTTCGAATGGTCTTATCGTCGATGATCAGAACATAATCCATGCAGTTGATAATCGAGTAGTAATCGTGCGAGATCATCAGAACCGCACCTTGATAACCTTCGATCGCCTTTTCGAGTGCGAGCTGCGAATAGGTGTCTAGGTGGCTTGTCGGTTCATCAAGTAGCAATAGGTTTGCTTTTCCTGCTGAAACCTTGGCAAGCTGAAGTATGTTCTTTTCGCCACCGGATAATGAGGCGATCTTCTGATCGATCATTTCTCCGTGGAAGCCGTAATCGGAGACATAGGCCCTGATCGCACTTGAAGTTTTAAATCCTGCGTCGAAGAACTCTTCCAAAATGGTATTGGACTCATTGAGTATTTCGCCTTGTATTTGAGACAAGTAGGCGATTTCAATGTTTTCATCCAGATCGATGGCAGGGTGGCTGTTCTTGACAATGTCTTTGAACAGCGTCGTTTTGCCAGTGCCGTTTGCACCGATAAGCGCCACTTTGTCATTCGATTTAATTTCGAAGTTGACGTCTTTAAGCAGCACTTCGTCAAATGAAACGCTGTAGTCGCTGACTTTTAAAGCGACAGTTTCTTCTAGGATGTTTTTTGTGCTCAGTTCGATGTAGGGCTGTTTGATTTCTACAAACGGAGCCTTGATTCTTCTGGCTTCGAGTCGCTCCTGAAGTTTCACTCTTGCTTTCAGTGATCTGCCATGACCCGATTCATCGTTGTTGGTCGCGATGAATCTAAGTTTTTTGATAAGGATATCGTTTCGTTCTATTTCCTCGTCATCTGCAAGCGCTAGCTCTTGCATTTCGATTTTAGTCTGTAGCAATGTGAAGTTGTAATCGATATATCTTCCGTCGAACTCTTGTAGTTCCTTGTTTTCAAGATGAATGATCTTGTTGAAGCAATGATTAAGCAGGTACCTGTTATGGGTGATGACCAGTAGGATTCCCTTGTGCGCATTGATCAGTTTTTTCAGAGCGTTTAGGTTTTCAAAGTCTAAGAACACATCAGGCTCATCCATGATCAGTAGATTAGGAGCGGTAAGCATCTCCTTGATTACTTGGATCAGTTTGAATTCGCCACCGCTGAGCTCGGATACCTTCAAATCCTTATGCTTCATAAGGTTTGCAAGATTCAACTTTTTATTGATCTCACTTTCAACAGCATCCCCACCAATCGCGTCGTAGGCATCAAGCGTTTGCTGATATTTTTCAAGCAAAACTTCAATATCCGATGACGTCTCCATTTGGGTGCAGATCGCCGCAATTTCATTTTGCAGTCTAATCGCGTCGCCACCGATATATTCGAAGACGGTCGTTTCTTCTTTGTTGCCAAGTTGTGAGAACTGACTCACATATCCGATTCTGCAGCTTGGATCTATTTCCAGAAATCCATCGTACATATACCTTTCCGGGTCCATGATGATATCGATCAGTGTACTTTTCCCGCTGCCGCTCGTTCCGATGAACGCGCAGTGCTGGCCGTCTTCCAAAGTAAATGAAATCTTTTCATATAGATCTTTCTGCGGAAATGAGTAGGACAAATTGTCTACTTTTATCATTTTTATTACCTCTCTTTATCACTAAAAAAGAGCTTACATAATAAGCTCTCAAGTATAACCTTCCCGATTGAATTTTTACAATTGGGTATTATGTACGAACGCAGTCTTATAGATTTACCGTTGGTAGCATATCACTTTTTAGCGAATCAGTCAATCAGCAAAAATGATCGGTCATTTAATAGTAGCGAAAGCGCAAGAAAGCCTCTCGTTTATTGTTCCTGATTTTGATGTGTGATATATTAAACTGTAGATAGGTAGGCTAGGGATTTATGTAGGACAGATGCTGAAATTGCTGGCTGATGTTACGTAGAAGAAGCTAGAGCCGAATGGAGATGCTCATATGATATGGAACAAATTGAAAAAACAATTGGAAAGCTTTCTTTGCCCGGCGCTTATAGGCAAAGTGGAATATCTACCATCCGGTTACCGGTATCTACCGGATAAGGTCATTCAGTGTTATCTAACGGTGGATAAGGAGGAAGTGTTCAATACCTCTAAAAAAAGCCTGTCTTTCCAGTGGTACGGTTCGGAGCAGGAGGTTAAGAGCGACACAGGACTTAAGGTGACAGTCACTCCCGAGGAGGTTAGCGCAGTAAAGAAGGTGCTAAACGAAAACGTACCCGAAGATCGGCTTGCAAAGATAGCGGGAGACAGAAAAGCAGCGCAGCTAGCAAAACAGATCTACGCGTCACAAGGAAACCTGTTCAAATCCGATTTTCAAAAGAAAGCAGTTTTATTTCTGTCGGAATCGATTGAAAGCAGTCTGGATAGTGACGATATTCTACTCAACGTACTGGCGATCATCGATAGGCGAGTTGGAAAGAAACGACTGTTATCAATGAAGGAAACCATACAGATGAAGCACCCTGTGGTAAGGTATTTTTACGATTTAAGAGTAAGCTGATCTGCCGGTGAAGAGTTTCACTTGTCATTTTTGTTTGATTTAATCAGGCGTATTTGATATGATAGGCTTTGTATCATGAAGGAATCGCATCCTATTCGGAGTCAGAATTTAACAGAAAGTTACCGAGGTTAATCGTGGATAATCAAGAAAAAACACACAAACGGCGGGTTAGGTATAAAGGGACACATCCTAAGACGTTCAAAGATAAATACAAGGAACATCAGCCAGAAAAGTATGCGGATACGGTGGCAAGGGTGATTCAAAAGGGAAGTACTCCCGCAGGCATGCATATTTCCATATGTGTGAACGAAATATTGGACTTCCTGCAGATAAGACCGGGTCAGATAGGTCTTGATGCGACACTTGGGTACGGAGGTCACTCGCGTGAGATGCTACAGTGCCTAGAAGGCAATGGTCATCTGTATGCACTGGACATCGATCCCATCGAGCTCCCCCGAACAAGAGAGCGTCTACAAAATCTTGGATTCGGACCGGAGATACTGACAATCAAACAATTGAATTTCGCAAATATCGATCAGGTGATTCCAGAATCCGGACCACTGAATTTTGTACTTGCCGATCTTGGCGTATCCTCTATGCAGATCGACAATCCTGAAAGAGGATTCTCCTATAAGACAGAAGGGCCGCTTGACCTGCGACTGAATCCAAACAAGGGTATCTCGGCTGCGGAGCGCTTGAAGACCATATCAAAAGACGAGCTGCACGGCATGCTCATCGAGAACGCAGATGAGCCGCATGCCGAAGTGATCGCCAAGGCGATTATCTCTCAAATTAGAAGAGGCAATGAAATCGATACGACGTCGAAGCTGAGACAAGTCATTGAAGATGCTCTTAAGTTCATCCCTCAGGATAGAAGGGAAGCCGATGTGAAAAAGTCGTGCCAAAGATCTTTCCAGGCGCTTCGAATCGATGTGAACAGTGAGTTCGAGGTGCTTTATGAGTTTCTGGAGAAGCTACCTGACGTACTCGGTCCAGGTGGACGGGTTGCGATCCTGTCTTTCCATTCTGGAGAAGACCGTCTTGTGAAAAAATCATTCAAGCGTTTGCTTCGAGAAGGAGTCTACAAAGAGATCTCTCCTGAGATCATCAGACCTACAGCAGAAGAATGCAACATCAACAGCCGCGCCCGTTCGACCAAGATGAGATGGGCGATAAAAGCATAAACAAGCAATAATGAAAGACTAATGCTCCCTGTACATCAACTGATGGACAGGGAGCATTTATTATAGGTGCGTGATTTATGATGGAGTGAATTACCTAGTCTCATACCCACATGAATGGACCAGTAATGTCAGATCCTTTTCAGATGCCTTGATAGACAAGTCCAAGCTATGTAGCATCAATTCCAGATGGGTAACTAGACCGGGGTACTCTGCTTGCCGTCTTAAAAATCTGAGTAGGACTCGGTAGTCCTGATGCATGCCGAGTAGGTCCTGGTAGGAAGACAGCGCGGTAGTGTCAAAATGCGTCTGCGCAAAGAGTGTCTCAACCTGCTCGAGGAAGTACCTGAGATGCTTAAGGGCCAAACGTGTCTTGTGATAGTTGGAGTCGGTGTGCAGGGCTTTCAGTACGGATCTCGCAAGCTTCATCTGATGATGCGCGCACATGGTATAAAGTTCCTCAGAGGAGAGATTCAGTGAAAGGATCAGCTGTGAGTTATCCTTAAAAACCAAACCTACAGCCCACTTAGAAAGCCTTTTAGCGGCTTTCTTTTTTTCTACTGCAAGGGTGGATTCAACCGCTGAGCGTAAGTCTGAATCGGTTTGTGCCGTAAGACTAGATAAGTGGACTTGTATCACTTGGATATCTCTTAAGGCGGATAGCTCACTTAGGTAACTTTGAATAATCCTCTGATTGTAAGCGAGCTTTAAAGATGCCTCCTTATTTAATATGGATGAAAGAAAGGTATAGTAGGTATCTAACCTGCGTATTGCGACACGAAGATCATGAATAGATGACTTAGCGGTACCGATCACGCAGTTTGAGTATTCACTTTGTACGATACGATATAGGTGGTTGTGAAGTTGAATCAGGTCATTCATGAAAACACCTCCATTTCAATGATACACACTTTGAAGCCAATTATGCATGTAGTTGCATTTATTCAAAGGAACTTGACTAGTCGAAAGAATTTAAGTTGAGTATGGCATCTTTACTTGTGGTATATATCAAGTAGTAAAGGAATGGTGGTTTCGATGGAATCGGTAGTTAAAATAAGGAAGGAAAACACTTATAAAACAGTTAGCATTTCTGAAACTCTGTCTGAGGTGCTGGATGATTCGATTGTAGCAAAATGGCAAAACGTTCTTGATCTTGCCGCAGACTTGTTCAATGTGCCATCGGCTTTGATCATGAAGCTTCATTCAAATGAGATCGAGGTTTTTGTGAAGAGCGCAAACGATGGAAATCCATATGAAGAGCATGAGAAAGCACCGCTTGGTATAGGTCTTTATTGTGAGACGGTCATCGGCACAGATAGCATGCTGCAGGTGCCCGATGCTCTAGACGACCCTGTTTGGGCTGAAAATCCGGATGTGAAGCTTAAGATGATCAATTATTTGGGACTTCCGATCAAGTGGCCAAACGGTGACGTATTCGGAACAATCTGTGTGCTAGACGACCATCGTAGAAATTATGACAATACGCTAGTACAGTTGATCCATACACTTAAGGATACCGTTGAAAAAGACTTGAACCTTGTTAACGATTATTTCAACCTTCAAAAAATGATGGACTTGCTCGAAAGGTCTCAAAAACTCATAGGTGATCATCAGAAGAACCAAGTCATCAGCGAACTGGTTTCAAATATCTCCCATGAGATAAGCACGCCAATCGGCCTTGCCTATACGGCGGCGACATTGATGCGAAAGATAGCGACAGATCCGGCTGGTGACAAAGCGTCTGAATCAGAGATCTTAGAGGGATCCGAGCTGATCATGAAACACCTGGAGCAAGCATCAGAGCTTGTTAAGGCCTTTCAGACGATCGCCACGGATATTGTCGTTGGAAAAATCGAGCATGTGGATATGGGTGATTATATCTCCAGTATCATCATGAGCATGAAATACGACTTAAGAAAGAACGGTGTCAGTGTCAGTCTAAGATGTCAGGAAGGTGTGAAAGTTGCGGTCAATTCTGCGGCGCTGACACAGATTATCATCAATCTGGTTGTGAATGCGATGAAGCATGCCTTCAGCGGACTCTCGGACAAGGAAATTGACATTGAGGTGGGTTCGACGGACTCTCAAGTGCTTATTACTGTAAGCGACAACGGTTGCGGTATTTCTGAGAGTGGGCTTGATGATATCTTCAAACCATTTGTGAAGTTGAACCCATCTTTGGATGGATCGGGCATGGGGCTTTCCATTGTAAAAGAGATTGTAGAAAACAAACTCATGGGGTCTATCGAATGCCATAGCGAAGTAGGAAAAGGCACAATATTCAACGTGGTGCTGCCAAAGGAGACAAGTGATGAATGAGGTTAATGTCATGGTTGTAGATGATGAAATCGATGTGTTCCTTGTCACAAGGCTCGCATTAAGACGGTTTCACTACAACGGGTATACGGTGAATATCAGTTATGCCGAATCCGCCGAAGAAGCGATCCATCTGTTGTCAAGCGGCGAAAAGGCGGATTTGATATTTTTAGACATCGTCATGGAGACAGCGAACGCCGGTTATCGGGTGATAGAATATATTAAGAGTTGTGAGCTTAAGGACAAGATTCTAATCTATATCAGATCCGGTTTTCCTGGAAATGTACCAAAGGAGTACATGCATTTGGTAGAAGGTGTTGACGGTTATATGGAAAAAGTGGAAGTTTCGCTGGAACACATTGAAAACGCTGTGAAATACGCAATCGACAATCGATATGCGAGCTAAAAAAAAGCAAAGTCGTCACAAGACGGACTTTGCTTTTTTTATGCATGGATCATGCTTTTTTAAGTTTGACTGCGACATCCGCCCTTAACAGCTGATAGGCGACAGAAGCTAGTGGAATGCCTATTAGCATGCCAAGTATTCCGAACAGTCCACCACCGATGATAAGTGCCGAGAGCACCCATAATGAAGGGAGACCTATTGATCCGCCGACGACTCTTGGATAGATCAGATTTCCTTCAATCTGCATCAGCACAAGTATGAAGATCAAGAATCCTAACGCATGTGTGGGATTGACCAGTAAAAGGATGAATAAGGAGGGCACAAGACCGATAATCGCTCCTACAACTGGAACAATACTCGTCAGACCGATGAGCACGCTAATAAGAAGCGCATATTCGAATCGGAATAACAACATGCCGATGAAACATAGGATTCCTAGGATAAGCGCTTCTGTCAGCTGACCTACGATGAAGTTTCCAAAAGTCGTGTTGCTGATCGCTAGTGCGTGTCCTATCCTTTTTCTTGCCTTTGGTTTGACATAGGCGTCAAATAGATTGTTAAACTGTCTTTTCAATCGGTCCTTATCCGCTAAGATATAAACGGATAAGATGAGTCCGAGAACCAGATTGAGTATGGATCCGATTAGTCCTGTAGCGAAGATATAAACCCCCGGCAAGACACCACCCAGCGATTTCCCGATGAGGCTAGGAAGCTCTTTGAGCGTACTTTCAAATGTCGAAATATCGATATGGTTGATCTTCAGATAGGAAGCTGTTTTTTCAACGATAGTTTGGAAGTTTACCAAATAGTCGTCCATATTGTCGTATAGCAGCTGGATACTCTGTGAAAACTGAGGAATGACAAATGCGATCAGGGCAAGTGCCAAGCCAATGAAAAACAAATAGGTCGAAATAAGAGCCAAGCTCTTTTTTTGATTCATTTTCAGTCGCTTTGGCAGGTGACGCTCAAAAAGATGAACGAGCACTTTAAATGGTCTGTTCAAAACGAATGCGATCGCAGCACCTAGTATCAGGGGCTGAATCACGCTCAGACCGTTCAATATGCTTGAAAAGATTCCGTCAAATTTGACTACGATGGCGACAAGTCCTACTGTGAACGTGATTAGAAAGAGAAGACGCCTAAATAATGATTGATCCATAATATTCCCCCATGCTAAAGCTTATTTATCTATGATATTTGCTGTGGTTCTAACTTAGTCTATTGTATCATGTATATCTCAATGAGATGACATGATAAATACAAATATGAAATATTCGAGAGTAATGATTGACGAAAACCCATGACGGGATTAAAGTAATTCTGTTATCAATTTAACTTATACATTCACAATGGAGAGCGTAAATGAAAAAAAGATTTTTAATATTCATAGTGGCTTTTTTAGTCACATTTGTAGTAGGGGCCTCGTTTTTTGTAAATGATTCAGTGAACATACTGGTATATGGGCTAGAGGGAAAAAGAAGCGACACGATGATGGTGGTGATGCTGGACGCATCAAAAGATAGCATTCATGTAATCTCTGTTCCCCGTGACACGTATAATCCTGTCGAAGGCCATAACGGTCTAGGAGCTAAGAAGCTGAATGCGGTCTATGGCTTCAAAGAGGGTGGCGGTACAGAGGGGCTGATCAGTTCTGTTGAAAGAATCACAGGTATCAGGATCGACCACTATATCGAAGTAGAGTACGAGGGTGTCAAATCGGTGGTCGACCTAGTCGGCGGTATTCCCGTGAATGTTCCCTTTGACATGAAGTATTCAGATCCTACAGCGACACCTCCGCTTTATATCGATCTAAAAGAGGGAGAACAGGTCCTTCAGGGAGATGACGTCATCGGCTATTTGAGATTTAGAAAATCAAGTGATGGAAAAATTAGAGAAGGGGATATACAGAGAATCGATAGGCAACAGGCGTTCTTAAAGTCTGCCGCCGTAAAAGTATTATCATGGAAACTTCCGATAGTCGCAAAGAACGCCCTTGAATATGTCCAGACCGATCTGACGACTTTTGACACAGTGAAGCTAGGACTTGGAATGATAGGCGCATCTCAGGATGATTTATACTTCCATGTGCTGCCGCAAGAAAGAATAGGCAGCGGCAAGGACGGTCTTAGTTATGTCTTTCATAGTCCCGAGCAGACTGAGGCGCTGATTCAAGATATTCATAACGGCGTTTTTGATAAAGAAGATCCTGTAGAGGAATAATCAGTGCATTATGATACAATATAAGAAACATATTCATCTATGCATAGACTAGAGAGGACAAACATGATAAAGGCGATGATGGCTTATCCAAAAGAACTGCTTAAGTGTTTCAGATTGGATGGCAAACTTAGACCGATTGAACTGGCAGCGTATCTGCTTATCAACTTAGTAGTGATGACTGCAGTTGGAGCGTTTGTAACCGGACTTATACAGGGCGCTTCAGGAGTTGAAAGCACACCGGGATCGACCCTGTCGAATATGATCTTCATGTTCTTGTTTTTTGCAACTTCCTTTGGACCAACTGTTAAGACATTAAAAAAATAGCGTATCAAGCGCTATTTTTTTATGTCTATGATTGGAATCGCTATATGGATCTTGATGGTGTTGTCTCCGTTTCTCGACGCGTGAATCGACCCGAGCAGTCCTCTTGTGACCACATCTGAGATGATCAGGAGCTCAAGGCCTATTGATTTTGTCTGATGTGCGGTGTTGAAGTAGGGTTCAAACATCCTGTCGATGTTGGCATCGAATTCAATGAGCGGATCTGAAAAAGTGATAAGCAGCTCATTCTTGCTTCTGGTGACTTCGAACGACACCTGGTTCTCGATATTGTTTTTGTTAAGTTGAACAGAGTAATTGCATAAAAGACCGATCAACTTGTCGAAAACTGAAGGTGCATGGTAGATCTCAATCTCTTCATCATCGATTTTTTGCGAGAATTTGGTCTTCGACTCCGGGTGTAACATCGACATATTGAGTATGTAGGATTGAATCTGATTGTTGACTTTGATGTGCTCCATATATGGATTGTCATAAGTGTCCAGAAGTACCCTTAAGTTATCCAAGCTGTCTTTCATTGAAGCAAGGCATGAGTTGATCAGAACGATACTGTCGTAGAGCACCTCACGCGTAGTGTCATTCACTGGAGCGTCTTTCATCGAATCAAGCTCCGAAAGCTTTCCAAGTAAAAAGCTGGATGTTGTGATGGCGGTTCCGAGTGGCGTGTTGAGACGATGTGCCAGGTTTTGAATCAGCACCTTCACCGCAGCGTCCTTCTCCGACCTTAAAAGTTTGCTCTGAGTATGAGCCAGTGTTTCAAGTGTCACCTGCAGTTCATCGTTTGTATCTTGAAGTTCTTGGGTTCTCAAGGTTACATTTGTTTCCAACAGGTTCTTCTGTTGTTCATTTTGCTCAAAGGCATCCTGAAGGTAAATCCTCATCTTATCGATGCTAGTCGCAAGCATTCCAAGATCGGTTCTGTTTTTTTCAAGCGAATAGGGCAGTTCATGATCCAAATTGCCATCCCCTATGATTTTGACATACTGCATGATTTCATTGACGGGACTCGTCAACTTATGGCTCACAAAGCTAGTGACAAGAATGGTAATCAAGATACCGACAAGTGCGATGATGACCGACAGGTCACGGGTCTCGTAAAAGGATTCGAAAACCTCCTTGATGGTCGGTGCGACAGCGAGAATCCATCCGTTTTTAAGATGATAAAAGCCCATGATCTTATCTTCTTCGAAAAACAAATATTCGATGGTGCCTGTGTCTTTCGTTTCAAAAATAGGCTTCATATAAGAAAATGTACCGTTTTCGACAGTCATTAGATTTTCTTCTTGAGTAAACAGAGGATGCACCAGATAATCGAAGTTTTCGTTGAACAGAAACGCATATCCTGTCTGATAGATATCAACGTTTTCAACAAGGTCCTTGAAGGAGTCAAAATGCATATCGGTACCGATAACACCGACAACAAGGCCGTCGATGATGATCGGCGTGGAATATGTGATTAGATACACTTTCAATTCGCTATCGTAAAAAGGGTCTGACCAGACACCGCGACCAAGTTCTAATGGACGATAATACCAGTCATGCTTCTCAGGTTGTGTCTGAAGCTGTTCTTTTGTTACGAGTTGTTCCTGCATTACATAAGTTGAAAGCGTCGAGTCGCTTGCTGTAAATACAAGTTGAGAAATTCGCTTGGTATAGTCGATATTGAATATAAGATAGCTTCTGACATTGTTTTTGACACTCGACGCACTTTTTTTGAAAATAGGGGCGATATGAGCCATGAGCTCGTCAAGCTGCTCTTGGTTGTCAAGCGTACTTAAAAGACCGCTATCTAAATGGCTGGCGGTCGTATTTGCCAACTCATCCATCTGGGTCGCTATTTTTTGCAGTGAAATTTCAAGCTGTTGCCCTTTTTGAACCGCAGACAGTTCAAGGTGCTCCACAGCCTGCACTTTAATTACTTTGAGATTTGAGCTTATCAGCAAAGAACTGACTAACGCCATCGATATGATGATGCTGATTGCGACAATGACGATCAGGATGTTGCTTATTTTCTTCAAGGTGGTACCGCCTTTCAAAAGAATAATTGTTTCATACATACCCAAATAGAGGGGGCATTATCGTCAAACAATCTAATTTTTTATTGCGAATTCTACTTGACTGTCCAGTTAACTGGAGGGTTTATAATAAGCCCATAGGAGGTGACTATGTACAAAATAGGCGTATTTTCAAAGATCACAAAACTTACCGTTAAGACACTAAGGTACTATGACGAGATAGGACTTCTGAAACCTGCAACGATAGACAGAGAAACCGGCTATCGGTTTTATGACGACGAAAATTTTGAAAAAGCGATGCAGATCAAAACGCTCAAACGGTTCGACTTCTCTATAAAAGAAATTCTCGATGTCATCGACAAGATTGAAGAACCTGATGATATGGTAACATATTTAACACTAGCGTTGCATAAAATTCATTACACAAATAGAAAACATTAAATTAACATTTTTGCATAAATAAGTATTTAAAAGCGTATAAAAAATCCTTATAATAGATGTATGGAGCTCAAATGAATGGTCTC
>NZ_QQWI01000018.1 GCF_004125825.1 Fusibacter sp. A1
AGACCCGCCTCCGTGAACAAAGTACGTTCACTTTCAGGCGCCACGAACAAAATACGTTCGGTCTGGGAGACCCGCCTCCGTGAACAAAGTACGTTCACTTTCAGGCGCCACGAACAAAATACGTTCGGTCTGGGAGACCCGCCTCCGTGAACAAAGTACGTTCACTTTCAGGCGCCACGAACAAAATACGTTCGTGGTTATTGACCAATACGGTCAACCGGGTGTATAATGAAATTGACCAGAGTAGTCGGTTTTGTTTGGGAGGTGATTATTTGGAGGATTTATTTAAGGGTTTTGATCCCGAAAAGCGGGATAGGATTGTCAATGCGGCGCTTAAGGAATTTAGTGTGAACACGTTTAAAAAAGCGTCTACCAACAATATCGTCAAAGAGGCCGGTGTGTCAAAAGGACTGCTTTATCATTACTTTCACAGTAAGAAGGAGCTCTACGACCATCTTGAGACCTTTTCCCTAACCACCATGATCGATACCATTTTGGAACATCTGGACTGGGCAGAAAAGGATATTTTTGAAAGAATCAAACAGATCGCGATCATTAAGGCCGGTGTACTGAACAAGTATCCGTACATGGCGGCTTTCACAAAAAATCTCTTCGCGGAGAAGTCCATGGAAGAGATAAAGGCGATCATCGAAGAGCACTCGCCGGATATTAACCATGAAATCTACACTAAAGGAATCGATTTTTCGCTATTTAAAGAAGACGTTCCACCGGACAAGGCGATTAAAATGATTCAGTGGACGATCGAGAAATACGGCGAGGAAAGAGTCGCCGCTATGAACTTAAGTGATCAGGCGCTTGACTTCGACCAGCTGATGAAAGAAGTCGACGAGTATCTTAAAGTGCTAAAACTGGCATTTTACAAATAAAAGGAGGCATGTTTGATGATTAGTGTTAAGAATCTGCATCATTCTTATAGCAAGGATGACAAGTACGCTGTTAAAGATGTAAGTTTTGAAGTAGCCGAGGGAGAGGTATTCGGGTTCTTAGGACCATCAGGCGCCGGTAAGTCGACTACACAAGGAATCCTAACAGGACTTTTGCAACTTCAAAAGGGTCAAGTGTCTGTGGCTGGATACGATGTAAAGAAAATCAAAAACGAAATGTTCAACAAAATCGGCATGTCATTTGAGCAGTCCAACGTCTACAGCAAGATGACCGCAAAAGAAAATCTGGACTTTTATGCAAAGCTATTCGATGTCGAAACGATGGATTCTCAAAAACTTTTAGAGATGGTCGGTCTTGGCGACAAGGCCAACTTGAAAGCCGGCGAATTTTCAAAAGGCATGAAGCACAGACTTACCTTTGCAAGATCGATGATCAACAAACCTACCTTATGGTTTTTAGATGAGCCGACAACCGGATTAGACCCTGCAATCGCAGCTGAAATCAAAGACATCATCAAGGCCAGGCAAAAAGAAGGCGTCACTATCTTCTTGACCACGCACAACATGTATATCGCCGATGAACTTTGCGACAGGGTCGCATTCATCGTCGACGGTGAGATCAAACTGATCGATTCACCTAAAAATCTTAAACTGCAATACGGCGAAAAGTTTGTAGATGTAGAGTATATCAAAGACGACAAGGTTGTCAAAGACACCTTCTCCACCACCTTGGACGAAGACAAGAAAAGACTTCAAGAAGTCATCGGAAGCTACGAGATTGTCACGATGCACACCAAAGAAGCGACTCTTGAAGAGATCTTCATCAAAGTAACCGGAAGGGGGCTTATCTAATATGAAGTTATGGTATAGTTTCACCAAAGAGCTGAAACTATCGTCTAAAAGCTGGTACTTTTATATCGAAATCGGTATGGCGATTGTCTTTTTAGTAATCTTGCTTTTCGTAGTTCCCGAAAATTTCAACGACAAATCCGGTGAGTATATCTACATGGATCTTCCCGATACGTATGTCGAGTATATGTTCGATCAGACAAGAAACGAGGATTTGGATCATCAGGAGCAAATCGTAGAACTCGAGATAAACGACAGGACCGTCACAGCCACACTTTTTATCACCAGCGACAAAGAAATCTATTATTTGGATGATAAGCAAGCGGTTTTCGACTTTGCGGATATCGAAAAGAAGTTCGCTGCTGACATGTATTTGAACGACAAAGGTGAGATAGCCTACACTTACTACCTGCAGGGCTACGAAGCGGACCGCCTAAAAAATCTTTACTTGGTGTTCCACAACAAAGTCGCAAGTCTTGGAGACATCAAGACCCATGTTGAAGCGCAAGAAGTAAGGGTGATGCACGAAGGGTTTAAGGACATGTCCGATAGGGAGAGTTTCATACCTGTCTTCCTGACATTCAACGGCAGTCTGATGGGCCTATTCATCATCGCCGCGTACATCTTCCTGGATAAGCAGGAAGGCATCATCAAAGCTTATGCTGTCACGGCATCCACCGTGTGGCAGTATCTTTTAAGCAAGGTCGGAGTGCTTTCAGTCACTACATTGATCACAAGCCTCATCATGGTGATTCCGATCATAGGATTTGATATCAATTACGGTCTTCTGATCTTGTTTCTGATCACCTCAGGGTTATTCGCATCCTCACTGGGGCTAGTGCTGACAAGTTACTTTAAGGATTTCATGCAATCTTTTGGAGCGCTGTTTATCGTCATTATTTTCTTCATGTTGCCGAATATAGCCTACTTCATTCCTAGCTGGGATCCCGTCTGGATGAAATTCATTCCATCCTACTACATGATCCAGAGCTTCAAGGAAATCATACTCCCATCGACCGATGTGAACTTTGTACTGATGTCTTCTTTAGGTCTGTTTATAGCTGGATCGGTTCTTTTCACCTTTGCAAACTACAGATTTAAAAAAACACTAACAATTTGATGCCAGAAAGGAGGATCAGATGATTAAAAAAATACTTGCGATCTTTACACGAGATCTGAAAGTGAGCCTTAAAGATTTCATCTCACTTTACATCATTATCTTTCCACTCTTATTTGCGATTGTCATCAATGTATTCACCCCTGGCATCAACGATTCCACAGTGAATCTCGCAATGCTAGCATCCGACGATGCCAAGCAGATCGCCTATTTGCAGGATTTTGCCAAAGTCGAACTCTTCAGTTCTGTCAAAGCCATCGAAAACCGAATCGAAAAGCGAGACAATATCATCGGGATCATCCCCGAGGAGGATAGCTATTACCTGCTGCTTCAGGGTAACGAACCGGAAGGTATTGTCGAATTTGCCAAAGCCTTAAGGGCGTTCTACGACTACGGCGTGACCGTGGAGGATTCAGAAGCCACAATATACGATTTCGAACGCTCCACTCCACCACTAAAAAAAGTACTGGTCAGTGCGGCGATCATGTTCATCTCGGTTCTTGGCGGCATGCTGATCGCCATCAATATCGTCGAGGAAAAAGTCGACAACACCATCAGCGCGATCCACGTGACACCGATCTCAAGAATCGGCTACATCATAGGAAAAAGCGCAATCGGCGTCATCGTACCGATCATAGGTACAGCTCTGATGCTTATCTTTACAGGATACACCGAAATCAATTACGCTCAGGTATTCGTCCTACTGCTTACATCTTCAATCATCAGCCTGCTGGTCGGCTTTATCGAAGGACTTACCAATGATGATGTGATGAACGCCGCGGGAAATATTAAAATTTTATTTTTACCGCTTCTCGGCTCAGTAGCAGGGTATGAATTACTTGCAGACAAATGGCAACCGTTTTTCTACTGGATACCATTTTATTGGACTTACAGAGGCAACGATTTGGTTTTATCGAATTCAGGTACATGGGGACAGATTTTAATGTATGCCGGATTCGTTGTAATAATCAGTGCGGTGGTATTTGCGCTACTCGCACCAAAAATTCGAAAAGGTCTAGAATAAGGAGGGTGTTATTATGAACGCATGGCCACTATTAGGTTTACTCTTATTAGCGTATGCAGGACTTGTCGTATGGATCACCGTGAAAAAACCGCCTAAGATTTGGGGCATGGCTAAAATCAAAGGCTTCATCAAGGTAATGGGAGAAAAAGGAACCGAGATATTCTTCTATGTATGGGCAGGGCTCGCAGTAGCGGTAGCCATCTGGCTATTCACACTTTAAACCTATCAGGGTAGACTACAAGTCTACCCTATTTTTCTGCCCTCTCTTCCAACCCACCGTACGGGTAGGCTTTATGTCTACCCTCTCTTCCAACCCACTCAAAAAAAAATAAAAAACCAGTCAATCCGAAGATTAACTGGTTCTAATTCACTTAAATATTAATTATTTAGAAGTGATGTTTTCAGCTTGAGGACCTTTAGGACCTTGAGCCAATGTGAAAGTAACTTCTTCGCCTTCTTCAAGCGTTTTGTAACCTTCTTTGTTGATTTGTGAGAAGTGAGCGAAAACGTCTTTACCGTCTTCTCCAGTGATAAAACCAAAACCTTTTTCGCCGTTAAACCATTTTACTATTCCGTTCATCATAATGTGAACCTCCAAATTTAAATTTCCCTAAGTTCCATGTAAAAACGTTCATCAATCAAAATTTGTTGTTCATAATATGTCTTATCTTAAGAACTGAACTTCAACAATACTCGAATTAATATATTTTACGTGCTTAATTAAGGTACTCCTGAATGATACCATGATAACTATCAAAGTGCAAGGCTTATTCAAAAATAAAACCTTGGTTATTTCAAAAAAACCTTGAACATCCTGCAATCACACAATTCTCTGAATGTATATTTTTATAACTTTCCATACGATCCTACCGTTTACATCAATCCTCACAGAAATCATTTCTCTGACTGCTCCTTTTGATACGTCTCATAAAGGAGACTATAGCAGTTGAGGTCTACAAATTCGCCGTCTTTGATCATATGCTGCCTCTGGATACCCTCGAAGGTCATCCCAAGCTTCTGAAGCACGTGGTTTGAGGCTTCGTTTCGTTGAAACGCCCTACCTATCACCTTGTTAAATCCCAAGTCATCAAAACAGTATCGTATGACCGAGTTCATCGCTTCGGTGGTGATTCCGCGGTTCCAGTAGTTCTTATTAACCATGAAGCCAAGTTCCGCCCACCTATGTCTGAAGCTCCACTGAACAAAACTTGCGGTACCGATCAGTTTATTTGAAGACCGTTCCTCGATCGCCCAGAAATAGTACCCCTTTTCATCTTGGTAATTAGTCGTCACCTTCGTCACAAAATCACCAGCATCCTCCAACGATTTAAAGGTATCCAGCGTGATATGTCTAGTGACATGCGTATCACACCCTATCTCATAAAAGTCCAAGACATCGTCAGGTCTAAAAGCTCTCAAGACAAGTCTTTGTGTACCAAGTACAGGTAATTCCCAAGCTTTACCGCTCATCGTCTTCCCCCTATGTATCCTAAGTTGTTCTTTTTAACCTTAATTTTTCGATGGATCGTCGAAGACTCCCTGATTCCTTGACTTCGATCACACATCTGGCCTTGTTTTTCACCGCAAGATCGATAAACGTCAAAATCTCCAGATCACCTGTGAAGAGTTCCATATGATTCTTTTTAGCCATTCCGTCATGGATATGAAAATGACTGATCTCGTCCATGCGGTTCTTATAATAAGCCTTATCCTTGTAACCGCTAGCGATGTCGTGCCCGATATCATAAGTCAGACCGAAACAGTCCGATTCAAGTAGCAGGTCCGTACACTTTTTGATAAAACCCTTATCGTGTATCCCCGTATTCTCCACACAGATCAGAATTCCAGCATCTCCTATCGCCTCTTCAACACGTTCTCTAAACGATCTGATGTGTTCGAGGTACACGGCTTCATACTTCTCATACAGAAACACCGCTTTTGAAGGCAGCTTAAAATGGATTCCGATGGAGAGGTGCATGTTGATCAGTTTAATATCAAGCGCCTTCGCAATATCGATGGCAGTCATCACATGCTTTTGGTATCCTTCCCTCAGTACAGGATCAAGCGCCCCGACATCGGCACTCTCATTCACATGAAGCGTCAGTTCCACTCCATATCTATGCATCAGATTCTTAGCCGAACCAAGGTCCATCGCCGAGTCGAACATCGGCAGATTCATATTCAGTTCTACAAAATCAAGCCCTAGCTCTTGACACAGCACCATATTTTCTTCTAGAGTCGCGTATTCAATCAAAGACGGCATTCCAAGTTTCATCTCAACAAACCTCCATCAAACATCAAATGGCGCTCGCACCATTTGTGTTACAGTTCTGCGTGTAGCACTAGCTGTTCAAGAAGTCATAGACCTCACTTTTTATCTTATCAAGCTCAAACCTTGCAATTTGCTCATTTGTATACCTCTCCTGCAGGGCGCTCACCCACACGGCACCAAGGTAATACCCTAAGTCGGCAACGCCTTCGAACTTGGTCCAATCACCATAAAAATCTTGCGCGGACTTACCTTCCACAAGTCTCTCTTTGTATACGTTCTTCAGCCTATCAAGGTTTCGTCTGCAGTAGTCAAGCCACTCGCCATCGTCCTGATGGTAATCGCCGTTTCCTTGCAGCAGTTGCTGGTTTTTTTGAGCAAAACCTTCAATGTAGAGTCTCCACGCCCAGGTGTCTTCCATCGTGTCAAAGTCCTTGCTTATGCTTTCACCACGCAGGATACGGTGGGCATCATGGGCAAGTTCGTGACTCACAAGTCCTAGCATCTGATCCTCACCCTGCCAGCCTAGTTCCGCGATCTTGGCAGCTCCGATTAGCATCGCGCCCTCACCATCGATCATAGCGGCCCAGCCCGCCGCATTTGCCAACCCCATATAATAGTATAAGGCCGTATCCTCTTTTCCACCGCAAAGTTCATGAAACGCAGTTTCGATTTTAAAAACCGCCTTCTTAAAATTGACATGCGCTTCTCTCATAGCCGGTAATTTTACAGTCAGTGCCTCATGCATGATCGGAACCACCCTCTCAAGGTCGCCCTCCTCAAGGTCCGATTCGCAGAGATCTCTTATCTTTGGCATGTTCTCCATGTACGTTTTCCACAGTGGCAATAAATTATCGCTGTTTCCGTCATAGGCACTCGCCATCGCCTCTATTCCATCCATCGTATCGATTATTCTCATCGCTTCTCCCATGCTTCCTTTCCAAAGACCACCGCGCTGTAATCATTGATTCTAAGGCCTTTCAGACCATGTTCTTTCAGATAAGTCTCAAAGACCTCTCTTTTTACCGCATAGGATTCCCTATCGTAATGCGGGCATATCCTTTCGTCTACAAGCCCCAGACACTCCACCACTTCGACAACCTGATGATCTTCTGCCACTAGATAATCAAGACCGAAGCAGATCGCACCCGCACTGATACCAGCTAGAATGCTCTTTTTTTCAAGCGCTTCATAGAAGAGGGCGCCCATATCATGCCTGATCAGCTGCTCCATCAAAAGCATTACAGAACCCCCGCCGATGATGATCATATCTGCATCCAGTACGCTTTCTCTGATACGCTTCTCACTCAAATTTCCTTTTATCAATAGCAGCGGTTCCACCACACAGTCGAACCGCCCTTCAAAACTCGCCTTCGCCAACCTGAAATTCTTCTCCTCATCATTACCCGCAGTCGGCAGGTACAGAATCCTCACATAAGCTGATCTGGACATTTCGATCAAGTGCTTTTCTATCTCACCAAACCTATCCAAATCACCAATCCCACCAATCGCAACAATCTTCCCCATAGTCTCCCCCTTTTCACCCCATAAAAAGATGAAACTTCTTCATCGACTTATCTTTTGAGCTCCGATGATTTCAATCTCTTTTTCCATCGGATGCTTCATTGTGACAAATCGAATTTCGTACGTCACTTCACTTTTCCCTTTTTCAATCATGCCTTTGTCAATCACTATTATCTTATTGCCTTCATAAAGTGGTGGTATGCTTTGCATCCTACTCAGGCTACTAAACACCATATCAAGTCTAGCATCATCAAATAGGATGTATACCATCTCACAGACAACAGGCACTTCAAGAACGAATTCGATCTTATCGTATTTTTCGATTACCTCGACCGCTCTTTTGGTTTGAAGCTCTTCACTCGCCTTCATCGTTTCAACCACTTCAGGCTGAAGAGTTAACGCTTCAGTATGGATACTTCGGAGGATAAGTTTATCACTTCCTAGGTTAACAACCTTATCCAGCGGTGTGTTTATCCTATCCCTCAATCGGCTAGGTTTGATTTCAATAAAATCCGTCTCATATTGAAGATGAAAGACCATTCTTTTCAGATCTATGAACTCCCTCGGTAAGCGGTATACCAGTATTTGCTTGCCAGCAGATTCCCAGTTTATCTTTCCGTTTTCCTTGAGCTTCATAAGCTCGGGAACACTCTCAAGCGGTTGAAAAGTCCGTTGCATCACTTTATGGCATACATTATCCAGTCGGTTGACATCTCGCTTATAAAGCGTATCGTTGATCGTCACCGTGATCTTTTGCAAACCAAGCAACTCAATTTTCGGTCCTAAACCTGTCTTCATTTCATCCTCATTTACTAGGAACAGGTCGTTGTTGGAGTAAATTGAGACTTGAAGTTCATTTCTTTTGATTTGCACCTTATCGATAAAACATTCATAACCACCGATGATATAGAATTCAGAAACCATGACCGTCGTGATTTCCTCCTTCTTCCCTGTGCCAAAGAACTTTCCAAAGTCAACCACCTTCACGCCCCCCATTCTTCACCAATCATCAATCACCAATCAATCCTTTTCCCACCATCCGAACTTCCTACCCAACCTATCCGCATTCCCATAAAACACCTCACCTTGCTTCTCCTCAGGTACCACAAGTTTCAATATTCTAAGGGTCTCTGTGATGCTCTCTGTGGGATAGTCTGAACCGAACATGATCTTGTCATAACCTATCTCGTCAAAAACCACTTTGATCTTGTCAATGCCAAAATATGCTTCAAGTTTCGGCATGACACCAGATGTTTCAAAGTACACGTTTTCGTAGTTTAGGTACTCCATGTCATAGAAGTATTTCACGCCACCGAAGTGGGCGATGATAAAGGTCGTCTTATGGAATACCCTAACCACTTTTTCTATCGCTCTCGGGTCGCTATCGTCTTGTAGTCCGGGCGATGATCCCGGGTAGCAATGAATGATCACCGGAATCTTCAGTTCTCCCGCCAACCTATAGATAGGCAAAAGTCGCCAATCGTCCGCCTTCACCCCCAAGTTTTGAGGATGAATCTTGATCCCTTTGAGCCCCTTGCTATGATAGTATTCAATTTCCGATTCCATTTCTTTTATTCCGCGATAAAAGTGCGCCCTTGTGATATCGATATCGATAAATCCGACATAATCCGGATGAGTTTTCACTATTTCAACCAAATAGTCATTCATCGCCTTCACAGGCTGCCAAGAGATATCATTGATCGGCATCAGGCATGCTTTTTCCACATGATATTCCTGTAGACCTTTTGTGACTGTTTCAAAGGTGACATCCACATCTCCCGCGCACATGATTCCGCATTCAAGGCTATGCACGTGCATATCTATAAGTTTATCCTTCATTTGCTTCTCCCTGATTTACAGTTCTGTTCTTATGTGTTTCATTGACACGTCTCAATTTATTCATTTGTATTTGCCCTCTAATTATATAAAAAAACTCCAATTACAGGTGGAGTTTAAGGTAAATGTAATATTACTTGTTTTAGGTTTTCAGCAAGTCGTATCCGGGTATGAGTAAATCATCATTTAGTCGAAAGGAGTGTAGCAATGAATAGGAAGATGCTACTTTTTATCATCGTTATCTTTGTTTTGGTAGCACTGTTTCTGCGATTTTCAGGAACGGACAACCCAGTTCTCAGTACCGATGAACAGATCACTTTGCTGGAATCAAGAATAGAGATGCTCACCATAGAAAACACCAATTTGAAACAACAGATCGACGATAACAATCAAAGGATTCAGTCACAAAGCGATGTGCTGGAGGCACTCAAGGCCCAGATCGAATTGCTGCTTGATAGCGAAAACGGATTGAAAACGGGACAGGATCTTCTGGCCTACCGTTTGAAGAAACAGGTGGAACTTATCACCACAGGATTCGACGCAAAGGATCTTCTGGCTGTCTACAGCGGCGATATCGACAGCTATGAGCCTGTCGTTCTATATTATGTCCAAGAAGAGACAAAACTGAACACGTTGGATAATCTGAACCTTTTGGCACAGATCCTATCTACAGAGCAATTCAACAACCTACCGATCACCATCGTAAAGATCGATGAAGAAAATATTCTTCATGTCGATCTTTCAGAAACGCCAGAAGAGAACAATCCGATCGGCACCTCAAAAACTTGGCAAAACTTTTACTTCCAAGGCTCTACGGGAGGTATGATCACCACAATCACCCTAATGGAAACCTTTTTACAAAAGTCTATGGATTCAGACGACTGGATCGACGGAGTGGTTTTTTCTTACGAGGGGGAGTATGGTTATTTAAGTGACCATGTGGAATATCTTTTTGACGGCGTGCATGTAAGAGAAACAAAATAGACTCCGACTGTTGATAAAGCCTATTTTCTGTGTCATTTTAAAAAGCAGCACGCTTATGTATGTCTATATACGATGCGCCCGCTGCTTTTCTCATTCTCAGAATACTGAACCTAAATTGTTTTTATCATCGTATACTTCTCAAAGTTTACAGGGTAGTCCTTTATGGTTGAAATCACATGGTAACCAAGCCTTTCATATAAGCCCTTCGCCTGAAATGATGTCGTTCCTAAAAAGCTTTTTCCGTACCCTTTACCGGCTGCGTAGTTTTCTACCTTTGCCATAAGTTCAGTAGCGATATTCATTTTTCTATACTTTTCATCAACCCATAAAATAGATATATATAAATAGTTATTACCAAGTGCGGCAATGACTCCACCAACTACGACTGGGCCGTCTAGCGCGACAAACTGTACTGCTTCCTCAATCTTCTCATCTAGTATGGTCAACTGGCTCTCATTTAGCTTTTCATCGAAAAATGCTTTATACGGATCTTCTTTTGTCGTGTAGATAGCTACCTGATAGTTATGTTCAAGCTCTTTTACTTGCATCGAGTCGTCAATCAGCTCATGAGATTCAAACCCTTTCGGGCAATCTGGTATGGCTCCAACAGACCGAAAGCCAAACTCTCTGAATAATCTAATCATTTCAGGATCATGATCCATATGATACATTCCCTTTATACCAGTATCATATCGTTTATAGGTTTCGTTGAGCAGCAGATGGAAAATCGACTCATCCTCAAACCAGATATGGTCGATTCCCGCCCAATTCCAGTAGTAATAGCTATGGGCCGCCCCGACCACTTTTTCATCTTTCAGCAGATACAGATTGAACTGACTGTATTCAAATGTACCGGTAGCCGCATCATTGTGTCTTCCCAAACCTTGCCCGATTAACTCTCTATATTCCAAGCCTTCATTTTTAATATAATCGATTTTCATATAATCCCCCTTATGCAATACGTGCTAGTGTCAACTATATTATATTTGCCAGAAGTTTATCTGTAAATGAAACAGTTGCTTATACTCATTTAATCGCACCGCTTTGAAGAGAACTGGCACAAAGAAAGCGGCTATTCGAGAGCTGGATTGACTATTGCTTGTTTTTCATACTAAAAGAGCTATCCGCATAGCTCTCATACTGGAGACAAAGTCTTCAGGATGGCAGGCTGTAGAGAAAGTTTAAGTTTAAGGAAAAAAAAACCCTGCGGGCGTAGCGTATAGACATACGTAAGCGTGCAGGGTTTTTGAATTGATGCAGAAATTGGACTTTGTCTACGGCCTGAGAGCTACCAGATTAGCTCATTTTTCCTTGCCTGTTTATTTCGGAACTTCAAAAGTGCAGCTTCCAGCATTAGCCTTTGGGAAATCCAATTTGCCCACCAGCTCATCGATGCTGTTGTAGCCGTTTTTCATCATCCAGTTTTCAAGGTCGTTCAACACTTCCTCTGTGACTTTCGGGTTCACAAAGTTTGAAGTACCTATCGAAATCGCACCGGCACCCGCAAGAAGGAATTCCACAGCGTCTCTGTAGTTGGCGATGCCGCCCATCCCTATGATTGGAATCCCGACGACGCTTGCCGCCTCATAGACCATTCTCACAGCAACTGGCTTCACAGCTGGTCCGCTGAGTCCACCGATGCCTCTTGCAAGAATCGGTTTTCTCGAGTCGATATCGATCACCATGCCCGTAAGGGTGTTGATCATGGAAAGGCAGTCCGCACCGCCGGCTTCTGCAGCCAGAGCGATATCCTTGATGTCTTTTACATTAGGAGACAGTTTGACGATCAGATGGTGCCCTGTCGCTTCTCTGACCTCTTTTACCACCCTATAGACCATATCGGGGTCTGTACCGAAAGCAAGACCGCCGGCCTTTACGTTCGGGCAGGAGATATTGAGTTCTAGGGAGTGAACTCCCTTAACAGAAGTAAGCTCAGCAATTCTGCAGTATTCTTCGATATTTGTGCCGTTGATGTTTGCGATGACTTTGGTATTGAACTCACCCAACCACGGCAGGTCGTTTTTTAAGAAGTACTCCACGCCCGGGTTTTGAAGCCCGACTGAATTCAACATGCCCATGGCAGTTTCAGCCACACGTGGTGAATCGTTGCCTAACTTAGGCGCAAGAGTCAAGCCCTTGACCATGATCGCACCGATGTTGTTTAAATCCACATATTCACTATACTCCCTACCAAAACCGAACGTTCCTGACGCTACGGTGATTGGATTGTGGAGCTTTAATCCGTTAAGATCCACACTTAAATCTGGCTTACGCATCAAAAAGCACCTCGCTTCCCCAAAATACCGGTCCGTCTTTACAGACACGTTTGTTCCAATAGCCTTCAGGCATCGTGTCGTCTTTCACCTTGCAGGTGCAGACCATGCACGCACCGATTCCACACGCCATACGCTCTTCCATCAAGAGTTGGACAGGCACGTTTTTAGTCATGCACATTTTAGCGACCTTCTCGATCAGGATATGGGGACCGCAAACATAGACCATGTCAAAGTCGTTTTCTTCAAGCGCCTTGGCTGTCAGATCGGTTACATAACCCTTATGGTCATAATCCACGTTTTCAGACGCGATTTGAAGCACATCCGCCACACCGTCGAATCTTTCCACCAGGTAGGCCTCATTTCTAAATCCGAGTTGCACGGTGATATGGGCGTCCGTATCCCGTTTTAACGCTTCTGATAAGACGGCCTGCGGTGGCACGCCGATACCGCCACCGATAACAAGCACCTTCTTGTGCTCGGGATCAATGCTATATGTGTTCCCCAGCGGTCCTTGCACTTCCACAAGGTCTCCAGCTTTTACCTCGCTGAGTATCTTTGTGCCTTCACCCTTGATGATGATTGTAAAATCAAAGGTTTCTTCATCAAAATTGCTGATACTGATCGGTCTTTTCAGGTAAGGCATGGCCTTCGTATGAAGGTTGAAAAACTGACTCGGCCTGATGTCGCCCATTTGTTGGGGTCTTTTAAGTTTTAGTGTGTAGACATCCTCGTTCAAGAATGTTTTGGACACTACTTCACAATTGAACAGCTGTTTCATAATGCCTCCTATTTGTACCATTTGCCAGCAGCCTTCAAGCTGTCGTTGATGTCTTGTTTCATCTCCTCAACGGCTTGAACAGCCGCTTCTTTATAGTCGTTCGAGTACCTGTCACTCAGGTAGGCGAATGTGATGCCTCTTGAAGAATTGACGATCGCCCCTAGGCCTTTTTCGTCAAAGCAGTTCACGATGTCTTTCCCGCTTGCACCTTGCGCTCCGTAACCTGGCACTAGGAAGTAAGACGTTTTAAGGATCGCTCTTAAGGTATCCGCTTGCTCCGGGTAGGTCGCGCCTACGACAGAACCGATGCTTGAGTAGCCGTACTTTCCGACTCTTTGTGAGGATAAGGCTTCGATGATATGCGCCACCTTCTCGTAGATCGTTACGCCGTCCACTTTTAAGTCCTGCAACTCACCAGAGCTCTTGTTCGAAGTTTTCACAAGGGCGAACATGCCTTTGTCGTGGGTATCGATATTGGTGACAAACTCGTTCAGGCAATCGGTTCCAAGATAAGGATTCACCGTCAGGTAATCCGAATGGAAGGCTTCAAAACTTTCACCTTCGACCTCTGTTAATCCGATGTAGGCGTCCGCATAGGCTTTAGACGTCGATCCGATATCACCGCGCTTGACATCCGCCACTACGATCATGCCTTTCTCTTTTGCATAGTCGCATGTTTCCTTGTAGGCTTTCATACCTGCCAGTCCTAACATCTCATAGAATGCGACCTGTGGTTTCACAGCCGGTACCAGTGTGTGAAGTGCGTCGATAAGACCCTTGTTGAAAGTCAAGATCGCATCCGCTGCCGCATCGACCTTGTTGCTGTATTTCATCTGAGAAGCTTCTATGATTTCTGTAGGAATCTGATTCACTCGTGGGTCGAGACCTACTACGATCGGTGCTTCCATTTCGATTATTCCCTTAATTAAACGATCCATCAACATATCATTACCCCCTGTACACTACTTTGCCGTCATACATCGTCATCACCACATCGCCAGAAACCTGTAATCCTTCAAAGGGTGTGTTCTTGCCTCTTGATACCATATTTTCATTCTTAAGCGTTCTTTCAACCGTCATATCGAAAAGTGCGAGATTCGCCTTTTCGCCTACCTTGACGCATGGGACCGGTAAATTTAACAAGACCCTAGGATTCACTGCCATTTTATCTACAATCGACGTCCAATCAAGCTTTCCTGTTTTTACAAAGTGCGAATAGGTGAATGCGAGCGATAGCTCCACACCCGAAATGCCGAATGGCGCTTTGTAAAAATCCTTGTTCTTTTCTTCAAGCGTATGAGGCGCATGGTCAGTGGCGATGCAAGTGATGGTTCCATCGATCAGCCCTTGTTCGACCGCTTGCCTATGGTCTTCGGACCTTAAAGGCGGATTGACCTTTGCAAGCGTGCCTGCTGTTTTTAGCGTTTCATCCGTCAGCATGAAGTGGTGTGGTCCTGCTTCGGCAGTTACTGCAAGACCCTGCTCTCTAGCCTCTCTGACAGCCTGTACGGCTTCTTTTGTCGAGATGTGCGCGATATGTAGTTTTGCGCCTGTCTCTTTAGCCAGCGCGATGTCGCGTCTTACGATGTTGTACTCGGCCGCTGCCGGTATGCCTGCTATTCCAAGTTCCTTGCTGACTTCACCTTCATGTACAGCACCGCCCTCTACGATATCGTGGTCCTCGGCATGGGAGATCAGCACCATGTCATGTGGCTTTATCGTATTGAAAGCCTCTTTCATGAAGTCCACAGACATGGTGGTCCTTCCGTCGTCCGTCACGGCGACAATTCCCTCTATGATCATCTCTTGAATATCCGACATTTCAAGGCCCTGAAGCCCTTTGGTGATAGAACCCGTAAGTTTCACCTCGACGACCGCCTTCTCATCGATTCTCTTTTTTATATCTCTCACTACCTCGGCGCTCTGCACTGTCGGGTAGGTGTTTGGCATCGCAAGTAGGCCTGTGACTCCGCCGCGCGCAGCTGCAAGCGTACCGCTGTGAATATCTTCCTTGTGCTCATAGCCCGGTTCTCTCAAATGCACGTGCATATCGAAGAGTCCAGGCATCAGTACCTTGCCGGCACCGCCTATCACCGCCATATCGTCCATCATCAGTACCTTTTCGGATACCTCCCTGATGATCCCATCTTCGATAAGTACACTATATACCCCGTCCAGACCCTCCGTAGGATCAACAACACGAACCCCTCTAATCAGAAATCTCATATCCACTCTCCCTCTCATTCCAGGCATCCATCATCCATCATCAATCACTAATCACTAATCACTACTCTTCTAGTCTTCAATTCTTCTATTCTCTACATAACGAAAGCCCGTGAGACTTCCGTCCCACTGGGCTTATGCTTTATTCGTATTTCGTGATTTCGTCGCAGAAACTGCAAAGATACTCTAAGGAATCCTTACTGTATAGAGTAAACTCCGGTTCAACATAGTTATCAAAGTGAGAAATACAACGTGGGTTCTTACACTTGATATACCCTTTGAGCTTCTTTGGAATCACTACTTCTTGTTTTTCAAATAATTTACCGTCTTTGATGATGTTGACTGTGATGTTCTCATCAATCAGTCCAAGGATGTTCAAATCCACATCGAACGTGTTCTCAATCTTAATGATATCTTTTTTTCCCATCGCCTGGCTGCTGACATTCATAAGCAGTACGACAGGATGATCGATCTTACCATCCACAAGTTTATTGAATACAACCAGTCCAAGACCTGCTTTCATGTGGTCAAGAACAATTCCATTTGCAATACCGTTAACCTCTAACATCGATATCCACCCCCAAGAGTTTAGTAATGAGTGCCATACGAACATACACACCAAGTTTTGACTGGTCAAAATACACAGCACGTTTATCGTCATCCACTTCATAAGTGATCTCGTTCACACGAGGGAGCGGATGCATGATGATCATGTCTTCTTTTGCGTTTTCAATACTTTTTAGTGTAAGGATATAGGAATTTTTCAGTTTCAGATAGTCTTCCTCATTGAAGAAACGTTCTTTTTGTATTCTTGTGCAGTAAAGCACATCGAT
Organism: Fusibacter sp. A1; assembly: GCF_004125825.1. Lineage (NCBI taxonomy): Bacteria > Bacillati > Bacillota > Clostridia > Eubacteriales > Fusibacteraceae > Fusibacter > Fusibacter sp. A1. The sequence continues at coordinate 16,619 of NZ_QQWI01000018.1, forward strand.
CTGATCTACAACTTCCTCTAGGTGCAGGACTTCTTCGATTACAAGATGTGGGTACTTGTCGAGCAACTGGCGCTTTAAAGAAGAAGGTAGCCTAAGTTCCTCAGGAGAGATCAGAATGAACTTTTTCGTGTTGAATCGAGCAAGTGTCTTGATCAAGGAATGTACCGTTCTACCGTATTTAAGGTCGCCTTGGAATGCGACTACGTGATTTTCAAGTGTTCCTTTGTATTTTTTAATTGTGATAAGGTCTGTGAGTGTCTGTGTCGGGTGCTGGTGACCGCCGTCACCGCCGTTGATGATAGGAATTTCTGAATACTGCGCACATAGTAGCGGAGCACCCTCTTTTGGATGACGCATGACTGCGATGTCCGCATAGTATGAGATCACTCTGATCGTATCAGCAAGTGACTCTCCTTTTTTATCGGATGTTGAATTCGGATCAGCAAAGCCGATAAGGCTTCCGCCCAATCTGAGCATTGCAGAGTCAAAACTGAACTTAGTACGGGTACTTGGCTCGTAGAAGAGTGAAGCAAGAATTTTACCTTCACATACTTTTGCGTATTTCTTTGGGTTCTCATACATTTCAAGGCCTAGGTCGACAAGCTCAACCATCTCCTCGTTTGTTAAATCACCCGGTTCAATCAAGTGCCTTAATTCTGACATAATGTCCTCCTTTTGATCTCGCAGTATCATTTTAAAGGTATACTGTAATTCACATAAAAAATAACCTTTATTGCAAGGCAATAAAGGTTATCTCAAAAGACCGCAGTCTCTATTCACGATAACAATCGATTATCACCTTGTCCACCTCTCGGGCGAACTTAAAGGAATATTCAAGTTTTTTAAATTGTAACATGGGTGATAACAAGTTACAACTTAAACTTTGTTACATTTTTTTTATGATGAAAAGAACACTTTCGATCGGTTGTTTTAGCCCTTCAACCAAAATGCCGCCACTGTGTTTACAGCGGCGGCATTTATTATTCAACCTTCTCGGGTAGAAGGGAATGGTTTACTATTTCATAAATGGCAACAATCCAAGACCGTTAAGTAGTGTCAATAGAATCATGATTGGCGCTACGTATTTGATTAGGAATTTGAATGCCGGTAAGTACTTAGCAGCAGAAGTATCGCCTGTATGGCATTCTTCTTCTACATCTTTCCACTTCATGCCCCAACCGATAAATAGTGAGATCAACAAGCCACCAAGTGGTAACAACTGGTCTGTAAGTGTGATGAACCAGTCCATGATCTGCATCTTACCCATGTTCGGGAAGATCCATTCCACATTGCCAAGAGCGTCGGGAGCATAAGTAAGTGACAGGAATGCGCCAAATGCAGTAATTGCGATTGTAGCGATTAGTGTCGAAATCTTACGGTCCATACCGTGTTCTTCATCGAAGTAGGCAACGACAACTTCAAGAATAGAAATTGAAGAGGTAAGTGCCGCTACTGCAAGTAATGAGAAGAACAGGATCGCGAAGAAGTATCCGCCCGGCATTTGGTTGAATACGTTCGGTAGAGTTACAAATACAAGACCCGGGCCTGATGTAGGGTCGATATTGAACGCGAATACCGCAGGGAAGATTGCAAGACCTGCAAGAAGTGCGATTGCAGTATCTGCAATTGTAACTTGCATGGCAGTCGTTCCAAGATTCTCTTTTTTACCGATATATGAACCATAAGTGATCATGGTACCCATACCAAGCGATAAGGAGAAGAAGGCATGTCCAAGAGCGGACAGGATCGCTTCAGCGCTTAATTTGCTGAAATCAGGGCTAAGTAAGAACGATACGCCAGCACCTGCGCCTGGTAGCGTAACTGCGCGAATGTCCAAAACGATGATGATTAAAAGAAGTAATGGCATAAGGATTTTTGAATATCTTTCGATACCGTCTTTTACTCCACCAAGTACGACACCTGCTGTAAGAGCCATAAAGAGTACTTGCCATCCGATAGGCTGCCATACGCTAGTAATCAGACCACCGAAAGTGTTGCCGATATCGTCAGGTGACATACCTGCAAATGAATTGGCAATCGCCTTAAAGACATAGGCGAGCGTCCAACCTGCTACAACACCGTAGAACGATAAGATAACGAATGCTGTGAATAGGCCGATCCAACCAGTTAGGTACCAAGGTGTGCCAGGAGCGACAGCCTTATAGGCGCCAACTGTATTCTTTTGAGCTCTACGACCGATTAGGAATTCTGATAGCATAACTGGTAAACCGATAAGTGCGATACAAATCAAATAAACTAAAATGAATGCTGCGCCACCATATTTTCCTGTGATGTACGGGAATTTCCAAATGTTACCTAGGCCGATTGCCGACCCTGCTGCTGCTGCGATGATACCGAGTCTAGAACTAAACCCGTCACGAGATTTCATTTTGTTCTCCATACTAAATTTCCCCCTTCATGAAAAAATAGATTATATTTAAACGGTCCCGAACCGCTCAAAACAAAATTGTTGCTAACATGTAACAATTAATAATTATGTTCTAATGTAGCATAACCACCGACCACAAGCAATCTCTTTTTCGATAAAAATAAAACTTTATATGTATTTAGTACTTATTAAATATTTTTAACCCTACTAAAAGTTTAGCACATCCTTGGAGCCTTGACAATTGCTTCTTGCAGTATTTTAAGAATATTCCAACAACTCGACCGATTGAATAAAAAAAACACGTGATTTTGCAGTCAGTTTAGCAAAATCACGTGTTTTACACATTACATAAAACATCAAAAAAAATCAAAATTATTCAGCATTAATGATTAAACATGCATGAAAATTGCATATTAACTCATTAAACGCTCATTTTTTTCAGTAAGAAATCAACTGCTGCAAGTCCATCGACTGCAGATGAAGTGATTCCACCAGCATAGCCGGCTCCCTCACCTATGGGATATAGCCCCTTGGTGCTGACAGAACACATGAACTCATCCCTAACGATACGAACCGGAGAGGAAGATCTTGTTTCGACACCAGTCAATATGGCATCCGCACGATCGAAGCCCTTTACCTGTCTACCCATCACAGGTAGTGCCATTTTAAGGGCATCACAGATATATTGCGGCATCCAGTCGTTGAAATTAGTATAATGCACAAGCGGTGTGATGCTTGGATTCACATTGCCTAGGTTGGTCGTCATCTTATCATTTAAGAAATCCCCCACCGTTTGAATCGGCGCACCATTGTCTTTGCCTATGGAATAAGCCCTGCTTTCAAGCGTTTCCTGCAACTTAAATCCAGCTAGTGGGTGATCCGACTCGAAATCATCCGGAGTGATACTCACAAGCAGCGCGCTGTTGGAGTTCTCAGCATCCCTCTTGTGATAGCTCATTCCGTTGACTACAAGATGCTCCGGTTCGGAACTCGCGTTGACGACATGTCCACCAGGACACATGCAGAAGGAATAGACGCTCCTATCTTCATGTTTGGCCTTTACGCTATACTCCGCCGCTCCAAGTTTTGGATTGTCAGCAGACGCACCGTACTGGCACTTATCGATCATTGTACGAGGGTGCTCGATTCTGAGTCCCATGGCAAATGGCTTGGCGCTCATTTGGATACCTTGCCCATATAGCGCTTTCACGGTAGAACGTGCCGAATGGCCTATCGCAAGAAAGACATGATCCGTTTCGATCGTCTGCTTATCGGTAACCACACCTTTTACCTGATCCTTGTCTATCAGAAGTTTTTCAAAAGTCTCATTGAAATAGAAGCTTCCACCGAGTGTTTTGATCTCTTCCCTAAGATTTTTGACGATACCAGTCAAAAGGTCCGTGCCCACATGCGGCTTCTGGTCGATGAGGATATCCTCGGGAGCTCCTAGTTCAACCAGTTTTTCAAAGATGAACCTCGCCCTCTGGTCTTTGCTTCTTGTCGTCAACTTGCCGTCAGAGAATGTTCCCGCTCCGCCTTCTCCAAACTGTACGTTCGAATTCGGATTGAGCGGTCCGCCTTCCCAGAAGGATTCGACGCTTTTCTTTCTTTCATCCACCATCTCGCCGCGCTCGATGATGATAGGTTTTTGGCCCGAAAGTGCCAGATAGTAAGATGCGAACATACCTGCAGGACCAAAGCCGATGACGACCGGTCTCTTCTCCATAGATACACCTGTGACAGGTTCAAATACGTAATACTCCACTTTCAAAAGCGACTTGTTGGTCTTTAGCAGTCGCGCCTCATCCGAGACTTCAAAATCGATAGTATAGTTGTACATGATCGGTTGTTTCCTAGCATCTATCGACCGCTTGAACACCTTCCATGTTTTAATCTGATCGGTTTTTACTTTCAACTTCGTCGCCAAGCGAACAGGCAACATTTCTATCATTTCGTCAATTGGCATGACGATATTGGTTCTTAACATAAAAAAACCTCCCTTTGGTTACTTCATTATAGGAGAGGTTTAATCTTTTGTCTATGCGCTATTTGATAGAAAGTAAAATATGATAGCCCGCTTTTCTTGCGATCATCTCACAATTGCCGAAGAGCTGCTTCATCTTGTCCATGGAACTCGGCGCGCCCTGTTTTTTTTGTATGACGACAAACAGCTTTCCACCGGGGGATAAATGCTCAAATGCCTGTTCATAGATCGCATGTACCACGTTTTTACCAGCCCTTATCGGAGGATTGGTGACGACGGTGTCATATAAGCCTTCTACCTGCTCGCAGATGTCAGAAACTTGAGCCTTGGCCCTTCCAAACACACCGTTTAAAGATGCGTTTTCATTTGCAAGATTGACAGCCCTCTCGTTGACATCGACCATGGTGACCGTCGCATCAGGTGAAAATACCGCAAGGGTCACCCCGATCGCTCCGTAGCCGCATCCGATATCGAGTGTTTTTCCGATGGAAGGGCTATGCTCCAAAACCGTTTCAATCAGAAAGTGACTGCCAAAATCCACCGCATCTTTTGAAAATACCGCATTGCTTGTGATAAAGCACATCTCCTTATCTAAAATCACATGCCTTATTGTCTTTTTGACCTGCTCCGTCGTTGATTTTTCAGTATAATAATGTTCCATTGCTTCTCTCCAAATAACCCTCTCTACACATCAAACCACAGGGACAATTCACGTTTTGCAGCAGCATCGTCTGCTGATCCGTGTACGGCGTTCATCTGAACCGATGTGCCGAATAGATACCTGATCGTGTTGATTCTGGCCTTTTGAGGATTCGTCGATCCGTTAAGTTCCCTTACAAGATCAACCGCTCCATAACCATGTATCTGAAGAGCGACGACTTGTCCGCTCATCATAAATGCTTCGAGTTCAGGGTAAAAATCTCTCATTAAGTGTTCTTCATAGTGTTTTTGCAATAATTCCTTGTCAGGCCTTACCATTTTTAAATCTTCGATGGTTAAACCGTTAATTTCATAAATTCTAATGATTTCGCCTATCAGGCCTTTACTCACTGCATCCGGTTTAATCAGTACTAAAGTGTCAGACATAGGTACCTCCTTAGCATATCACGGGTATTACTTATTTCATACCCTATGACATACCGCTCAACCAACAGCAATTGCTTTTATCGGCAGAAGATGAGCTTGGCTTTGATAGCTCGAGACATCAAAATGATCATCGTCCAGGTAGCGCTTGGCCATTTCCTTGGTCAGCAGCAGGGGCATTCTATCATGGATCTCCCGTATGGAGGCAGCCGCGTCTATCGTCAAAATGCTGGCCATCGCCTTTTTTTCACAGGCGACCTCATAGACGTTGTAGACTCCCGCCATCCCGATGATGGGCTCGTCTTCGACCCATATCTTGTTTTTCATCTTCTTTGTGTCATTTAACTTTTGCCATTCGAAATAGCCACTGGCGGGAATGACACATCTTCTTTTTTCAATGGCTGTTGCAAAAAGCTTCTTTTGTATAAGGCTTTCGGCTCTTGCATTGATAACCGGTTTTTTCAGATATGGAGTGACAATGCCCCAGCTCATCGGTACCGCCTTTAAAGCGTTTTTACGTTTCACTATGGTAATGACAGCTTGCGTCGGAAAAATCTCGTACCGTTCTTCATAGGCACCCTCAAGCACCTTTAAGTCATACTGGCTTAAAATCTCATCAAAACTGACATCAAGGAAAAACCTGCCACACATCTTACTCCTCCTCTTTGGTCAAAACCTCTTTCAAATCGACCATACCAAGTTCGATCGCCCTTTCTATGACCGCTTCGTCTGAAAGGATCGTCGCATCCCCACCACTTACAAGTCCAGCCCAGCCGAACGAAAAGCAAAAGAATCCGATAAGCGTAAGTACCAGTCCCAGAACCAATCGTTTCACTGAATGTCCTCCTTCACTTTCTGAAGCACAGGCCAGACTGTCTCTCTTTCAAACCCTAGGGACCAGGCAGCGATGCCTGCAAGATTGTATTTGTGAATAAGCTGCGCTTTTCTTCCAACAGCCTCCTCGTCGTCATACCAGAATTTGATCAGCTGATTGTCCTTGAAATAGGCGAAGTAATACTGGCTGTTGGTCGCATCCCATACCCTGACCGGGTCGTAATCGTCGATCAGCTGCTGGGGTGAAGCCATGTAAACCGATTTGGATTTCACCTTCATCTGATTCGGTATTTCAAGCGATGGGGTTTCATACCAGATCCTTGTGTAAAAGGGCACCCCCAGGAGTATTTTTTCGGATGGAATGGTTTTTACAAGCTCTTCAAGATGTCCGTCCACCCATGAATAGCCGGCTACCGGGCCGCTTGTCTGACTTGAAGCCCAGTACTGGTCATAAGCCATCAGCGTAAGGTAGTCGCTCACTTCGGAAAGCCTGTCCCTGTCGTAGACGATCGACCAGTTGTCGGAACCACCTGGCACTGTCACTGCGACACTGAGAATAAGCCCCTTCTCCTTCATACGCGTTGAAAGTTCTGCAACAAACTGGACAAAGAGATCACTATCCTCAAGGAACATGTTCTCAAAATCAATGTTTATTCCTTCAACCTTGTTTATCAGCGCATAATCGATCAGCTGACCGATCATGTTCTCCCTTGCCTCAAGACTGTTCAGCACCGAACTCGTCAGTTCTGGATCGAATGAGTTATTGACTAAAACCCATAGGTCTTTTCCCTGCTTTTTTATGTTTTCATGATACAGCGGCCTGTACAGATCATTGATAGTGCCATCCTCCGCTTTTAGCGACAACCATTTCGGTATGATCACATCAAGACTCTCATGATATTCCTGTTCACTTTTATTTCCGTACAGATCCCAAGCGATCAGTAACGGCTTTAACTGCTGTTCCTCTTCTAAGACTTCCTCTTCAACTGCAAATTCTAGACCGCTTTCTCCTACCCACAAAAGTCCCTTATGATCCGTTAAGACCAAGCTAAATGATTCCTCTTGATCAAGCCATATTCCAGATTCGTTTTCAAGAGTCACCTTCTGCGTCTTTGTGTGGTCCGAATAAGCCTCTCCGCTGACCGTTACCCGTATCGAATCAGGTTCATCAGCTGTCATAAGGGTAAGCGTTTCACTTTTGGAGACTTGATAGCCTAGTCCGGCAAGTACCACCGACGATTCGACAGAGATACTATTGCCGTCGACTGCGGCTTTTCCCCAGCTTGTAGAGTCATGCAGGTTGATCAGTTCATTGTTTTGCACATCAAAACGGTACCATTTTCCGTCTTTTACAAGGCTCAGGCGCATCGACGACTCGTCGAAATCTGCATAGAACTTAAAGTATTCCTCAAGTCTTTCGATATCGGTGAGTGCATCAATGCTCAACTCATACCCGTCCGTTCTTTCACCGCTCCATACCTGTGCGACAATCGGCTCTATGATGGGGACGTCCACCTTTTCAGGTGGCTGTTCCAGAATTGAACATGCGCTTGTCAGCAGTACGATAGCTCCTAGGATGATTCCTACAACTCTTTTCTTCATAATAGCCTCTCTATTCGATAAACACCTTTTCCCCGCATGAGGGACAAGCGTAGTGATATAATTTAGTCTGATAGATGTCGCGTTCGGCCATAAGTACACCGCACTTCTTACAATACGTATCATTTGATATGCCAAAGACGTTACCTATATAGACGTAGTCCAAGTAGGTCTTTGCCAGCCTATATAATTCCTTTAGCAGTTCAACGTCCGTTTCTTTTTCGTGATAATGGTAACTCGGATAGTACCTCGATAAATGCAGCGGTATCATGCCACCCAAACCCTTGAGCCAAGAAAAGACAGACTCCCACTCCTTCAAATGGTCGTTGAATCCTGTCACGATCAAACTCGTCACTTCGACATGGGCATGTCTTGAACATAACTCGATGGTTGACTTTACTGCTTCAAACTCGCCGCCAAGCTGATCATAATCCGAAGAAGAATAGCTTTTCAAATCGATGTTCCAGGCATCCACATAAGGTATCAGGTCCATCAGACAAGTTTCTGAGACCATGCCATTGGTCACAACAACCACAAACCGGCCGGCTTCTTTTGCAAGCCGTGCTGTCTCTATCACAAATTCGATGGAGACTAAGGGTTCATTATAGGTAAAAGCTAGGCCAATCTCTTTTGGATAAGACTGCAAGAGCCTAACCATATCCTCAGGGCTATGGACCGTGTAATCCGCAGACAAGGTTTTGGCGATATGATAATTCTGACAAAACGGACAGTTCATATTACAGCCCATGCTGCCGATTGAAAGTACGCTTGTACCTGGCTTATAATGAAAAATCGGTTTTTTTTCAATCGGATCAAGCGCTACCGCCGTGATATGACCATAGTTTAAGCACACTATAGCCTCATCAGTGGCTTTTCTCACACCACACCTGCCGACTTTACCCACAGATAACCTACATTGATGTGGACAGACTGTACAGATCTTATCCCCATCCACTTCCATAAAGTAATCGGATATCAACATCGCAAACACCTCTTTTTTCAAGACCCCATACTTTTTATCCACATATTGTTGGCGGTTTGTGGATAAGATGACCGATCCATCCCCAAGTTATCCAAAAGCATTTAAAACTAATCCACAAACGACTAACAACTTGTGTACAACCTATCCACTTATAGGTCTGCTTCGTGACGGATTACCTTAAAGCGCATCAGATGATAGGGTTCATCCTCTATGCCGGCTTTTGATTTTGCAATTCTAAGCTGCTCGCCGACCGTCTCTATGCCTTCAAGCATAGGCAGAAGCAATCCTCTTTTAAATCCTGCCTCCACAATCACTCCGTATCTCTGAGGATCAAGATCCTCCTCGGATTCAATCGGTTCGGGAGGCAATAGAATATCCACAGACACACGAAGATCAGCCAGCTCATCCTCATAGATCGGATCAAACCTTGGGTCCTCACTGCATGCCTTGATCGCGTTATCCACTATCTCATCGATTAGCGAATCTCGAGTCGGATGAATCGTACCTATGCACCCTCTAAGACCCGAATCGTTCTTGATCGAAACAAAACACCCGTGAGCTTCCTTATCGATCGCATAATCGTTTGGATCGACCTGTGGTCTGTCTCCCATAAGTACAAAAGTATTGATCACATTTCTAGCCAGCTTCACATAATCGTCTTCAAGCCCTAACCTTCTGGCCTGCTCCGCGCGTGAAAGCTCTATAATAGAAGGAAGTAGGCCTGGCACGATGCCGCCGACCTCCGAAATGCCCGCAACCATATACCCAACACCGAACGGGCCTTCATAGCTAAGCACCTTGCTATCCACAAGCATCCTGTCATGGGCGCCAAAGGCGATGCAAAACGACCTGAATCCGCATTCTCTAGCAGACTCCCTTTTCTTTTGCGGATAGCTGAGAATGCTCAAAAAATCGTGTTTCCCGATGGCTTCGACCACAAACTTATCGAAATTCGCTCCTTCAGGATGGTAGTCGTATGGACCGCTATCCTTTAGCGCATGGGACATATCCCCGCTGGCGATCAGTACCGTATCCCCCGCAAACTGTTTGACAACCGTTCGGATGTTCTGCCCGAGCTCATAAAGCTTGCTCGGTGAAAGCAATCCATAAGCCAGGTGGACAACATCATAGTCCTTATAAAACTGGTCAACAAACCAAAGCGGTACAATCGCACCGTGATCAAGCGTATAGGTGATTCCGAGTTCCTCCGCAAAATCCTCATCGATTTTAGCGACAACGATATCCGATCTGCTCGCTTCTGTTGCCAGCTCATCCACAAAGAACATGTCACATCTCTTTTGAACCTCAATATCCTCATGACCGAATGTCGCAAGGTTACCATAAAGGTCGTGATTATAAAGCGCACCGATCCCATCTGAAAACACCGTACCGTGCGGTGAAATAATCACAATCCTTTTAGGCTTGATCTTAGCGATCTCACGACCGACTTCCATCATTGCATCATACGTATTCTTACACAAGCCATGCCTGTCCCCCGCAACTTCAGGAATCACAATCGGCGGATGCGGCATAAAATAAGTCTTAACAAGTCTTCCCATATTAAAAGCCTCCTTTTGGGCATATTCTTCTGCTCTTATTATACCATGAATTCCCACGAATTTTTTCTATTCGTGGCGCCTGTAAGTGAACGCCTTTTGTTCACTGAGGCGTTCCCCCAGAGACAAGTCTCTCCAAACATATCCTCTCTCCAACCGCCATATCACTCGACCCAAGAGTTTGAAGCACCTGGTTGCGGTGGGCATCCCCCACGAACGTACTTTGTTCGTGGTGCCTGTAAGTGAACGTACTTTGTTCACGGAGGCAGTAGGACCTGAACTACAAGCTCCCTGGCCGGAGGGGCGGTCAAAACGCAAAAAAAAAAAACCATCCAGTGGATGGTTTTTGTTTTGTGTTTTGACTATCTCTTCGAGAACTGAGGAGATCTTCTTGCTGCTTTAAGACCGTATTTCTTTCTTTCTTTCATTCTTGAGTCACGAGTTAAGAATCCTTCAGACTTAAGTGCTGGTCTGAAAGTCTCATCTACGTGTAGTAACGCTCTAGAAATACCGTGACGGATCGCTCCAGCTTGACCTGTGAATCCACCACCGTTAACTCTAACTAATACGTCGTATTTACCTTCAACACCTACAGTTGTAAGTGGTCTTTTTACTTCTCTGATCAAAAGCTCGTAACCGAAGTACTCGTCAAGAGGTCTATTATTGATTGTAACAACGCCTGTACCAGGTACTAAGCGAACACGTGCGATTGAACTTTTTCTTCTACCTGTTCCTTGATATTGAACTGACATGGCTATTCCTCCTTAACTAGAATTTTAATACTTCTGGCTTTTGAGCTTGGTGCTTGTGCTCAGGACCAGCGTATACGTTTAACTTCGTGTACATTTGACGACCTAAAGAGTTTTTAGGAAGCATGCCTTTAATAGCCAAACGAACTACTTCTTCAGGCTTAGTTGCCATCATTTGTCTTGCAGTTCTTTCACGTAAGTGACCTACATAACCTGTATGCCATCTGTACATTTTTTGATCCAATTTTTTACCTGTGAATTTGATTTTATCAGCATTTACGATAATTACAAAGTCACCACAGTCAACGTTTTGAGTGAAAGTTACTTTGTGCTTACCTCTTAATACTGATGCTACTTGTGATGCAAGTCTACCAAGTGTTTGACCTTCTGCATCAACTACAAACCATTGTCTATCCACTTCATGTGGTTTTTGAATGAAAGATTTCATAGTCTTTCCTCCCTATTATTCGAAGTTGTTCTTAAACTCGGGGCAGAGTTTAAATCATTTACCGACCGCGGCCTATGTGTTTTTGTACTTCTTCACCGACACATACGCACAGAACAATAATATTATATAGTTACTATAATAAATTGTCAACATTTTTTTTGTCATTCATAGACGGTTTCCACAAGATAAAGTCCGCAAGCTGGAGCTGTACGCCTAAAATAGCTGCGATTACCGCCTGAAAGCTCAATCGCTACATCCGTTACGTTTTTTATGCCTTCAGAAACATCAAAATAGACACCCATCATGATTCTTACCATGTTGTATAAGAAGCCGCTTCCGGTAACCTTCATCGTCACGATCTCCTCATGAATGTCAAATGTGATGTCATAAATTGTCCGTACTGTGTTTTCCACGCTGCTTCCAGAAGCCATGAAGGCTTTAAAGTCATGTGTGCCTAAGAAGCATCTCGCAGTCTCTCTCATCACATCCAGGTTGACAGGTTTTCCATACTGGTAGATGTAATGCGCATCCATCACAGAGTACTCCTGCGTGGTGCTGAATTTGTACTCATACGTTTTCGACACGGTATGATACCTGCTATGGAACTCCTCGTCCGCGGTTTCAGCAGATCGGACTCTCACATCATCAGGGAAATGCCTATTCATGACCTTGATTATCTTATCAAGCGGTATTTCCTTTTGCGTGTCAAAATGGAAGACCTGTCCTTTTGCATGCACTCCCCTATCGGTTCTCGAGGCGCCGTGTATCGTTATTTCACTGCCATATAATTTTGACAGGGATTCTTCAATCTCTTTCTGAACCGTTCGATGCTTAGGTTGCCTCTGCCAGCCATAAAAACACCTGCCGTCGTATTCGCAGGTGCACTTATAACGCATAAGAGTTCACCATAATGACGCTAAACAGATACAAGGCGATCAAAGCCATGCCGATATAGTCGAAACGGCCTAATTTCAGGAGCTTCATTCTGGTCCTGCCTTCGCCGCCTTTATAACATCTCGACTCCATGGCCATTGCGAGTTCATCCGCCCTTCTAAAAGCGCTGATGAAAAGGGGGACCAGTATTGGAACAAGATTCTTGGCGCGTTTGATAAGTGATCCGGTTTCAAAGTCAGTGCCTCTTGCCATTTGGGCTTTCATGATCTTATCGGTCTCTTCAAGCAGAGTCGGTATGAACCTTAGGGCGATTGTCATCATCATGGCTATTTCATGAGCGGGCACGCCTATTCTCTTAAAGGGATTGAGCAGCTGCTCGATACCGTCTGTGAGCTCGATAGGAGACGTCGTAAAGGTCATCATCGAACTCCCAGTGATTAATAGCATTAGTCTGGAGGCCATAAACACGGCCTGTCTCAGCCCCTCTTTCGTGATCACGATTTTCCAAAAACCAATCAGAGGATCACCAGGGGTAAAGAACAGGTTGATACTTACTGTGAACACGATGATAAAGACAATCGGCTTAAGTCCTCTGAGTACAAAAGAAAGAGGCACTCTGCTAAGCTTTATGATCGAACCTAAAAAAAGAAGAATGGGAATGTAAGCCCAAAGGGTATCGATAATGAATAGTCCAGCCAAAAAAGTAATCGTCCCGATAATCTTAAATCGTGGGTCCAGCTTGTGTACGACACTGGCTGATGGATAATATTGACCAATCGTGATATCTCTTAACATGACACACCACCCAGCTTCTCACCGATCAGCCTACTCAGCACATGGGCGTCATAGACATCTTCAGGCAAGTCGAATCCGTTTTCATTAAGCGACTTGATTATTTTTGTGACTTCAGGTATATCAAGACCTATGCTTGAGAGGATCTCATGATTTTTAAACACATTGCTTGGCGTGTCAAAAAAAATCACCTTTCCCTTGTCCATGACAAGGATACGGTCGACATACTTTGCAACGTCTTCCATGGAATGGCTTACAAATATCGTGGTCCTATTTTGTCTTTCATGTTCTTTTTTGATCAGTTTAAGAATATCTTCACGTCCCGCTGGATCAAGCCCGGCAGTCGGTTCGTCCAAAATCAGAACTTCAGGCTGCATCGCAAGCACACCCGCTATCGCTACTCGTCTTTTCTGCCCGCCGCTGACTTCAAAGGGCGATATGTCCTTAAAGACCTCAGCATCCATCCCGACGGCCATTAGCGCTTCTGAGACCCTACTTTGGATCTCGGCTTTTGCTAGTCCCAGATTAGATGGACCGTAAGCGACATCTTTGACAATGGTTTCTTCAAATAACTGATACTCGGGGTACTGAAACACAAGACCGACACGTTTTCTGACATCTGAAAGTTTTATACCCTTGGTTGTGATGTCATATCCGTTGATAAATATCTCTCCGGTATTCGGTTTTAAAAGTCCGTTCATCATTTGAATCAAGGTGGATTTCCCTGAACCTGTATGACCGATAAGACCTATGAACTCACCACGGTTGATTTCAATCGACACGTCGCTAAGAGCCTTCGTCTCATAAGGTGTTCCTTGATCGTATATAAAATTTACTTGGTTGAGGAGTATTGACATAATGCATTCACCAACTGTTCTCTATCTAAAATTGTCTTTGGGAGTTTGATGCCCATTTTACGAAGTTCGTGTGTGATTCCTACCACTTCCGGCACATCCAGAGATAGGGCTTTAAGCGAGTCCACATCCTGAAAAAGTGTCATCGGAGTTTCATTCTTTACGATTTTGCCTTCATGCATGACAACAACCCGATCCGCCTTCACGGCTTCTTCCATAAAATGCGTGATCAAGACGACTGTGATCCCTTCCTTGTGCAGGCTCATGATGGTGTCCATCACTTCTTTTCTACCAGAAGGGTCCAGCATCGCTGTGGGCTCGTCAAAAATGATGCATGAGGGTTTCATGGCGAGAACGCCGGCAATCGAAATCCGCTGCTTCTGGCCACCACTGAGTAGGTGCGGTGGCTTATGCCTGTATGCTGTCATATCAACCCGCTCGATGGCAAAGTCGACTCTTTTGATGATCTCACTTTGATCAAGACCTAAGTTTTCGGGTCCGAAAGCGACATCTTCCTCAACGATCGTCGCGATAATCTGGTTGTCCGGGTTTTGAAAGACCATTCCAGCAGTCCTTCTGATGTCCCACAAGACTTCATCGTCAGCTGTATTCATCCCATCAACCCACACACTTCCAGTAGTAGGCAGCAGTAGTGCGTTGATCATTTTCGCGAGCGTGCTCTTTCCCGATCCGTTATGACCTAAAATAGCAAGAAACTCGCCTTCTTTTACATGAAGGTCGATTCCTTCGAGGGCGAGATGCTCTGAATGCTCATATTTGAATGTTGTATTCTCAATCTTTATTTTATCCATCAGATAACCTCGAGTTTAGTTTTTAGTTCTATTAGACCTTTTTTACCTCTTCAGAAAGACTTCTGCAAAGGTAAAAAGGGACTAAGCTAACTTAATCCCTAAAAACTCTTAAACTAATTCAATGATCGCCATAGGGGCTGCGTCGCCTCTTCTAGGACCAGTTTTCATAATTCTAGTGTAACCGCCGTTTCTCTCAGCATACTTAGGAGCGATTTCTTCGAAAAGTTGCTTAGCAGCCACTTTATCTCCCAAGAAGCTAACAACTTGTCTTCTAGCATGAATATCACCGCGTTTAGCAAGTGTAATCATTTTATCAGCAAATTTTCTAGCTTCTTTAGCTCTTGTTTCAGTCGTTTCGATACGACCTTTAGTCAAAAGACTTAAAACAAGGTTTCTAAGCATGAGGTTTCTGTGAGCAGATGGACGACCTAACTTACGGTACTTCGCCATTCTCTTCCTCCTTATTCTTACTCTTCAGAAGGTTTCAAGCCAAGTTCTAGCTCTGCTAGCTTGTGCTTAACTTCTTCAAGAGACTTCTTACCAAGGTTTCTAACCTTCATCATGTCTTCTTCAGTCTTAAGTGTCAATTCTTCTACCGTGTTGATACCAGCACGTTTGAGGCAGTTGTATGAACGAACAGACAAGTCAAGTTCCTCGATAGTCATCTCAAGAACTTTTTCTTTCTTATCTTCTTCTTTCTCAACCATAATTTCAACATTTGACATTTCTTCAGTCATGTTGATGAATAGGTTTAAGTGTTCACTCATGATCTTAGCGCCTAGTGATGTTGCTTCATCTGGTTTGATCGTACCATCTGTCCATACTTCAAGTACGAGCTTATCATAATTTGCAACTTGGCCTACACGTGTATTTTCAACTGTGAAGTTTACTTTTTTAACTGGTGTAAAGATTGAATCAACTGGTATGATACCAATTGGCAAGCCCAATTCTTTATTAGCTTCAGCCGGAACATATCCTCTGCCTTTAGAAAGTGCTATCTCCATACTTAAAGATGCGTTTTCTTCTAGTGTGCAGATATACATATCAGAATCGAGTATCTCGACATCTGCATCTGCAATGATATCTCCTGCTGTCACAACGCCTGGTTCATTTGTATCAATACGTAGTATTTTCGTTTCGTCATCAGAATGTATTTTAGCGGCTAAAGCTTTAAGGTTTAGCACGATTTCAATAACATCTTCTTTAACGCCATCAATCGTCGAGAACTCATGTAAAACATTGTCAATTTTGACCCATTTCACAGCAGTACCTGGCAATGAAGCTAAAAGAATTCGACGTAGGCTGTTGCCTAGTGTTGTTCCATAGCCTCTTTCAAGCGGTTCGAGCACGAATTTGCCATACGTATTGTCTTCACTCAATTCCAAACATTCAATGGTTGGCTTTTCTATTTCAATCATTCAACTGACCCTCCTTACATCATATATTTCCCGAGGGTAAAATTATTATACCTATTATCTAGAGTAAAGCTCGATAATCAAGTGCTCTTCGATTGGTAGGTCGATGTCTTCTCTTTCTGGAAGCGCAATAACTTTACCAGCTAATTTTTCAATGTCTGCTTGAATCCACTTAGGAGCAGTTGCTGCTTTTTCTTGGATACCTTTGAACTTATCAGATGAAAGGCTTTTTTCTTTAACTGCTACAACATCACCGACTTTTAAAGTCATTGATGGGATATCAGCTTTTCTGCCGTTCAACGTAAAGTGACCGTGTGTAACCAATTGTCTAGCTTCTTTTCTAGATTGAGCCAAGCCCATTCTAAATACAACATTGTCAAATCTTAGCTCAAGAAGTCTCAACAGGTTTTCACCTGTGATACCTTGCATCTTCTCAGCACGTTCGTAAGTCTGTCTGAATTGACCTTCGATCATACCGTAAGCTCTTTTTACCATTTGTTTTTCTCTTAATTGTAAACCGTAGTTTGACAATTTAGTTCTTCTTGCACCGTGTTGACCTGGTGGCGTTGCTCTCTTTGTTACAGCACATTTATCAGAGTAACATCTATCACCTTTAAGGAAAAGTTTCTTTCCTTCTCGTCTACACAATCTGCATGAAGGTCCTGTATATCTAGCCATTATTCATGCACCTCCTGTAACTATACTCTACGTCTTTTTGGCGGTCTGCAGCCGTTATGTGGAATTGGCGTAACGTCTTGAATAGAGTTGATTTCAAGACCTGCAGCTTGAAGCGAACGAATTGCTGCTTCACGTCCAGAACCTGGTCCTTTTACAAATACCTTTACTGATCTAAGACCGTGTTCCATAGCCGCTTTAGCAGCTGTTTCGCCAGCCATCTGTGCAGCAAATGGAGTAGATTTTCTTGACCCTCTGAAACCAAGGCTTCCTGCAGATGACCATGCAATTGCATTACCTTTTTCGTCAGTCAACGTAACGAGTGTATTGTTAAAAGAAGCTTGAATGTGGGCTTGGCCACGCTCAATATTTTTCTTTTCACGCTTTTTTCTTTTAACTTTCGTCTTTTTAGCAACCATTACTAACCTCCTCGATTATTTTGCGCCTTTTTTCTTAGCGACTGTTCTTCTAGGACCTTTGACTGTACGAGCATTCGTCTTAGTCTTTTGACCTCTTACAGGTAATCTTCTTCTATGACGGATACCTCTACGGCAACCAATCTCTTGAAGACGTTTGATGTTCATAGAGATTTCACGTCTAAGGTCACCCTCAACTGTAAAATCTTCTTCGATAATAGCTCTAAGTGAAGCTACCTCGTCTTCTGTCAAATCTTTGATTCTTGTATTTTCATCAATACTAGCTTTTGCGAGTATATCGCCTGCTGTCTGTCTACCAATACCGAAAATATAAGTTAATCCAATAACGACTCTCTTATCTCTTGGTAAGTCAACACCTGCAATTCTTGCCATTAATCGCACCTCCTGATGACTTGTTCTTTAATAGCATTTTTGATTTATTTGTAGATGTGTAAGTTCTCCTTTGGGAGCAGCCGCACCGACACATCATACTTACAATTAACCTTGCTTTTGCTTATGTTTAGGATTTTCGCAAATGACCATAACGCGGCCTTTACGCTTAATAACTTTACATTTTTCGCAAATCGGTTTAACTGAAGTTCTTACCTTCATTGCCTTACCTCCTTAGATCACTTGCCACGCCATGTGATACGACCTTTTGTCAAATCATATGGCGAGAGTTCCATTGTCACTTTATCCCCTGGTAAGATACGAATGAAGTTCATGCGCAGCTTTCCAGATATATGGGCGAGAATTTCATGATCATTCTCGAGTTTCACTCTAAATGTTGCATTTGGCAGCGCTTCAATAACAACGCCCTTAACTTCTATTGCTTCCTTTTTTGCCATGTATTCAATCCCTCCTATGTTAACCTATTCAGCCGTGAAAGTAAAGCCTTCTAAAGATTTTCTTAACATTTCATTTGAAAGACGCTTGCCTTCCATCAATATCATTTCAATCTCTGTAAGTATCATATGACTGACGTTTAAATGCTTCACTTTCTTAAGTTTAGGTCGTTCAATACGACGTAAGTCGCCATCTGTGACTTTGACATACTCGTGATCCACAATCTCAATGATTACGAATGCACGTCCCTTATCTCTACCTGCTTTCGAGGTCACAACTTGACCTATCTTTAACGCATGTGTATCATTCATGATTCACCTCGTCTCATAAAACAGTTAGCAATTCAGGTCCATCTTTTGTGATGGCCACTGTATGCTCATAGTGCGCAGATAATTTACGATCCAATGTTACGACTGTCCAGTTATCTTCAAGAGTTTCAACATGGTATGAACCAATGTTGATCATCGGTTCAATTGCAAGGACCATACCAACTTGAAGTCTGGGACCCTTCCCTGAAGGTCCGTAATTCGGAACTTGAGGGTCTTCGTGAAGCGCAGTACCAATCCCATGCCCTACAAGATCGCGAACAACGCCATATCCTTTGTTTTCAGAATAACTTTGAACAGCGTGACTGATGTCTGATAACCTATGTCCAACTTCACACATTTTAAGTCCTTCGTAAAAACTTTGACGTGTATCTTCAATAAGCAGTCTTGCCTCTTCAGATACAGTGCCAACCGGATGTGTTTTTGCCGCATCCCCGTAGTAACCATTCAGATTGACGCCAATATCCACACTGATGATATCGCCATCTACTAACTTGCGATGACCCGGAATACCGTGTACGACTTCATCGTTCACAGATGCGCAAATACTTCCTGGAAATCCTCCATACCCTTTAAAGGCTGGAATCCCACCGTTTTCACGAATGACTTTCTCGGCAATGGCATCTAGTTCAAGTGTCGTGATCCCTGGCTCAATTATATTTCGAATCGCTTCATGAGCTAAAGCTACGATACGACCAGCTTGTCGCATCAGTTCAATCTCACGTTGTGATTTCAGATAAATCATTCTACACCTCGAGTGCTTTAACGATGGCTTTAGAAACCAAATCGATAGCTTGTAGTCCATCTATGTCTGAAATCAACGACTCATTTCTATAAAAAGCAATGAGTGGAGCTGTTTCATTCTGATAAACTTCAATACGATTCTTTACCGTTTCAGCTACATCATCCGAACGTTGATAGAGTTCGCCGCCGCACTTATCGCAAACGCCTTCTGTAATAGGGGCGTTAAAGCTGATATGGTACGTAGCACCACACGCTTTACAGATTCTTCTACCCACAGCACGTTCAATCAAAACAGCCGGATCAACAGCGATGTTGATCACTCGGTCAAGACTAATCGAGTTTGAATTCAAAAAGTCTTTTAACTCTTCTGCTTGATTTACCGTTCTCGGAAAACCATCCAACAAGAAACCCTTCTTTGCGTCTTCCTCGCTGAGTCTGTCTGCGACAATCTCGACGACGAGTGAATCAGGAACAAGCTCGCCCGCATCGATATACGATTTGGCCTTTACACCAAGAGGTGTGCCTGCTTTGATATTCGCTCTAAATATGTCTCCTGTAGATATATGAGGAATATTATACTGCGCACTGATGTTCGCAGCTTGTGTGCCTTTACCAGCTCCTGGAGGTCCCAATAAGATAAGTCTCATATCGGCACCTACTTAAGGAATCCTTGGTAGTGTCTCATTGTCATTTGAGCTTCGATCTGTCTGCTTGTTTCAAGTGCTACACCGACTACGATCAGTAGCGACGTTCCACCGAATTGAATCGACAAATCAGTAAAGTTCAAAATAACATTTGGCAGTACAGCGATGAATCCTAGGAATAGAGCACCTACAAGTGTCAATCTGCTAACAGATCTTTGTAAGTATTCCACCGTTGGTTTACCAGGTCTGATGCCCGGTATGAATCCGCCATTCTTCTTCATGTTCTCAGCAATATCAAACGGATTGAATGATACTGATGTATAGAAGTAAGTAAAGAAGATAATCAACAATAGTTGAGAAACTGTCCATGCTACACCATTACTTGCAAACCACTTGCCAATGAAAGTAGCAAACCCGCTATTCGGCATAAATGACGCGATAGTTTGTGGGAAGCTTAAGATCGATATGGCGAAGATAACTGGAATTACACCCGCTTGATTGACTTTTAGAGGAATGTGAGTGTTTTGACCACCGTACATTTTTCTGCCAACCACACGTTTTGCATATTGTACTGGAATTTTTCTAGTACCTTGCTGAATCATGATGACACCTGCAATAATGAAGAGTGCCACTACGATAAAGATCAAGACACTAATAATGTTGATTTCGTTATTCAACATACCGTTGATTGTAGTAAGAATACTATCAGGTAGTCTTGCTACAATACCTGCAAAGATGAATAATGAAATACCATTACCGATACCTTTTTCTGTGATGTGTTCACCAAGATACATCAGGAATGCAGTACCAGCTGTGAGCGTGATAACAGCAATTGCGACAGTAAGCGCGTTAAAGTCGACAAATGCGTTTCTATAAATCCCTATTGAAAAACCAATCCCCTGGATGAGAGCAAGAACTACCGTACCATATCTAGTCATTTGTACGATTTTTTTACGTCCTACTTCTCCCTGCTTAGCTAATTGTTCCAAGCTTGGAATTGCGATCTGTAGTAAGTTCAATATGATTGAAGCCGTAATGTATGGTGAAATACCAAGAGCGAATAAAGTAAAGTTCTTAAACGCACCACCCGACATCAAGTTGAAAATACTGAGTAGCCCATCATCGTTAGAGAATAATGATGCTAACTTGACGCCATCGATTCCTGGAACAGGAATGTTAGCGCCAAGTCTAAAGATAACAAGCATTAATAGCGTATACAAGATTTTATTTCTTAAATCCGGAATCTTCCAAGCATTCTTAATCGTTGAGAACAATTAGATCACCTCTGCCTTTCCTCCAGCCGCTTCTATCTTTTCAATTGCTGACTGTGTGAACTTTTGAGCTTTAACTGTAAAAGGTTTAGTTAAGTCGCCGTTACCGAGTACTTTTAAACCGTTATTCAATTTGCTGATGAGTCCTATTTCAAGTAAAAACTCAGGTGTTATTTCTGTATTTGCGTCAAAACGATTTAAATCTTCAACATTGATTATCGACCAAACCTTAGCGAAAGGCTTGTTGCTAAAACCACGTTTAGGAATTCTTCTGAAAAGTGGCATCTGACCACCTTCAAAACCCGGTCTAACATTACCGCCAGAACGTTGTCCTTGACCATTGTTACCACGGCCAGAAGTCGTTCCGAGGCCAGAACCTGTACCACGACCTACTCTTTTTCTAGTTTTAGTAGAACCAGCTGCCGGTCTTAATTCATGTAGTTTCATCGTTGCACCTCCTATTCTTAAACTTCTTTAACCTCAAGTAAGTGAACAACTTGTTTGATCATGCCTCTGATTTGAGGATTATCATTTTGCTCTACTACTTGGTTAAGCTTTCTAAGTCCTAAAGCTTGAACTGTTTTTCTGTGTTTCGGAATTGCACCGATGGTACTTTTCACAAGTTTGATTTGTAATTTAGCCATGGTCAATACCCCCTAACCTAAAAGCTCTTCAACAGACTTGCCGCGAGCTTTGGCAACGGATTCTTTAGTCTTAAGAGACTGAAGACCTTCCAAAGTTGCAGAAGCCATGTTTTTAGGATTGTTAGAACCTAGTGACTTCGCACGTACATCACTTACACCAGCAAGTTCAAGTACCGCACGAACCGCGCCACCGGCAATAACTCCTGTACCCTCTGAAGCTGGCATGATTAGAACGCGACCTGCGCCGTATCTGCCTCTTACTTCGTGAGGAACCGTTGTACCTACTCTTGGTACAAAGATTAAGTTCTTTTTAGCATCTTCAATT
The DNA here is from genome assembly GCF_004125825.1 of Fusibacter sp. A1. Taxonomy (NCBI): domain Bacteria; kingdom Bacillati; phylum Bacillota; class Clostridia; order Eubacteriales; family Fusibacteraceae; genus Fusibacter; species Fusibacter sp. A1. Next base: position 38,901 of record NZ_QQWI01000018.1, read on the forward strand.
GCTTTTCTTATTGCATCAGGTACTTCTTGTGCTTTACCAGTACCCATGCCAACATGTCCGTTTCCATCTCCAACTACAACTAGTGCAGCAAATCTGAAGTTACGTCCACCTTTTACAACCTTAGTAACACGGTTGATATTAATAACCTGTTCTTTGAGGTCTAATTTTTTGGCATCAATTCTTTGACGGCTCATTCATATACCTCCCTTAAAATTTCAGTCCGTTTGCTCTAGCAGCATCTGCAAGTTCTTTCACGCGACCGTGGAAGATATAGCCACCTCTATCGAAAACTACGTTCTCGATACCTTTAGCAACAGCACGTTTAGCAACTTCTGCACCAACGATTGCAGCCGCTTCTTTGTTGCTACCGTTAGCAACTTTTAATTCTTTATCGATTGTTGACGCTGAAGCTAATGTTACGCCGTTAACGTCATCGATGATTTGTGCATAGATGTTTGTGTTTGATCTATAAACGTTAAGTCTTGGTAACTCAGGAGTACCAGAAACTTTTTTACGTACACGAGCGTGACGTGCCTTACGGCTAACGTTTTTAATAGGCTTCTTAAACATTGCGTTTCACCCCTTTTACTATTTACCAGTCTTACCTTCTTTTCTTCTCACGACTTCGCCAAAGTATCTTACGCCTTTACCTTTGTATGGTTCAGGTTTTCTAAGATCTCTGATCTTAGATGCGTAGTTACCAACAAGTTGCTTGTTGATACCTTTTACTAAGATTTCAGTTTGAGAAGGGCATTCTGTTGTGATACCTTCAGGGTCTTCCATGTTCACTGGGTGAGAGAAACCAAGTTGTAAGTCTAGGACATTACCTTTCTTAGCAGCTCTGTAACCAACGCCTACGATTTGAAGTTTCTTTTCGTAACCTTTTGTAACACCAACAACCATGTTAGCGATCAAGGCTCTAGATAAACCGTGAAGTGATCTGTTTCTTTTTAAATCATTTGGACGAGTTACATTAAGGATATCTCCTTCTTGTGTAACTGCGATCGCTGTGTCAATTTGCTCTGACAATGTACCAAGTGGGCCTTTAACAGTAACTAAGTTAGTCTCATCTACTGTGATTTGAACGCCTTGAGGTACATCAATTGGCATTTTACCGATTCTTGACATAATATTTCCTCCGCTTTCATATCGACTACCAAACGTAGCAGATAACTTCTCCACCTACACCTAGTTTTCTTGCTGCTTTATCAGTAATGATTCCTTGTGATGTAGAAATAACAGCAATACCGAGACCACCTAGAACTCTAGGTACTTCAGTTTTGTTTGCATATACTCTAAGACCAGGCTTAGAAATTCTTTTCAAACCAGTAATAACGCGATCGTTATTGTGGTATTTTAACTCAACTCTGATTAGGCCTTGTTTGCCGTCATCAATTAGATCAAAACTCTTAATGAAACCTTCTTCAGATAATATTTCAGCAAGTCTTTTTTTCATGTTAGACGCTGGAATATCAACGCTGCTGTGTTTAACAGTGTTAGCGTTTCTGATACGAGTTAGCATATCTGCAATTGGATCTGTTAAAGTCATTGTTCGTACCTCCCTTCAATGATTACCAACTAGCTTTTCTTACGCCAGGGATTTGACCTTTGTAAGCCAATTCTCTGAAGCAGATACGGCAAATGCCAAACTTTCTCAAGTAAGCATGTGGTCTGCCGCAAAGCTTGCATCTATTGTATTCGCGAGTAGAATACTTCTGTGTTCTACTTTGTTTTACTTTCATAGCTTTTTTAGCCACTCTATTTCCTCCTTAAACTACTTGCTAAAAGGCATGCCCATTTGAGCAAGCAATTCTTTAGCTTCTTCGTCAGTTTTAGCAGTTGTAACAAATGAGATGTCCATACCTCTTACAGCATCAACGTTATCGTATTCGATTTCCGGGAAAATCAATTGCTCTTTAACGCCTAGCGTGTAGTTACCTCTGCCGTCGAATGAGTTGGCATTTACACCTCTAAAGTCACGAACACGTGGAAGTGCGACAGAGATGAATCTGTCAAGGAATTCATACATTTGGTTACCGCGAAGTGTTACTTTAGCGCCAATTGCCATTCCTTCTCTAACTTTAAAGTTGGCAACAGATTTTTTAGCTTTTGTGACAACCGGCTTTTGACCAGTGATCGTAGCAAGCTCTTCTACTGCCGCTTGGATGTATTTTTGGTTTTCTTTACCTTGACCAAGGCCCATGTTGATTACAACTTTTTCGATTTTTGGAATTTCCATCACGTTTTCGTAACCGAATTTTTCCACTAATGCAGGCTTAACTTTGTCAGCGTATTTTTGTTTTAATCTAGCCACTTCATGTACCTCCTTTCACCAATAGTTTAGTCAATAATTTCGCCAGATTTAACTGCTACTCTTACTTTTTTACCATTAGTTTCTGTGTGACGAACTCTAGTACCAGACTTCGCCTTTTCATCCCAAATCATAACATTTGAAACGTGAACTGGAGCCTCTTTTTGGATGATTCCGCCAGTTTGCATCTTAGGATTTGGTTTTAAGTGCTTTGTTACCATGTTAATGCCTTCGACAATAACACGATCTGCTTTCGGCATAGATACGATTACTTTACCTTTTTTGCCTTTATCCTTACCAGCAATAACTACTACTGTATCGCCTTTCTTAACTAACATATTCTACCTCCTACAGAACTTCCGGAGCCAAAGAAACGATCTTAGTGAATTTCTTGTCTCTAAGTTCTCTTGTTACAGGCCCGAAAATACGAGTTCCGACTGGGTTCAAGTCAGGCTTGATGATTACAGCTGCGTTGTCGTCGAATTTTACAGTAACGCCGTCTTTTCTTCTAACGCCGTGTACAGTTCTAACTACAACCGCTCTAACTACTTCACCTTTTTTTACAACTCCGCCGGGCGTTGCATTTTTGACCGCACAAACGATGATATCACCGACATTTGCGTATTTTCTTTTCGAACCACCGAGTACACGGATAGTTAATAATTCTTTTGCGCCAGAGTTGTCAGCAACTCTTAGACGGGTTTCTTGTTGGATCATCTGAAAGCCTCCTTACGACTACTTAGCTTTTTCAACCACTTCAACAAGTCTCCAACGCTTATCGCGACTTAAAGGTCTTGTTTCCATGATTTTAACTTTGTCGCCGATACCTGCGATGTTGTTCTCATCGTGTGCTTTGAATTTCTTAGTTCTCTTTACTCTTTTGCTGTAAAGAGGATGAGAGATAAAATCTTCAATCACAACTGTGATTGTTTTATCCATTTTGTCGCTTGTTACACGACCTACTTTTACTTTTCTTTTATTTCTTTCCACGTTCGTGAACCTCCTTTAACTAAGCTTGAAGTTCTCTTTCTCTAATGACTGTGCTAACACGCGCGATGTCTCTTTTCACGTGTTTGATCTTAAGCGGGTTATCCAACTGTCCAGTTGCGTGTTGAAACCTTAGGTTGAAAAGTTCCGTTTTAAGATCCACCAATTTGTTGTTCAACTCTTGAGCTGACAAATCTCTAATTTGTTTAGTTATCATTAGATTCACCACCTTCAGCATTTTCACGAAGGATAAATTTACATTTAATTGGCATTTTCATAGCTGCAAGTCTCATAGCTTCTCTAGCTAGTTCTACATCTACACCTGACATTTCAAACATAACTCTACCTGGTTTTACTACTGCTACCCAATATTCCGGAGAACCTTTACCGGCACCCATTCGCGTTTCAGCTGGTTTTTGTGTAACCGGCTTATGCGGGAAAATTTTAATCCAAACTTTACCTGTACGCTTAACTTTTCTAGTCATCGCGATTCTGGCAGCTTCGATTTGATTAGATGTGATCCAAGCTGGTTCCAAAGCTTGCAAACCATATTCACCATAAGTCACAGTGTTGCCTTTGTGGGCAGCACCCTTCATGCGGCCACGGTGAACTCTGCGGCGTTTAACTCTTTTAGGCATTAACATGATTTAGCCTCCTTTGCACTGATTCTGTACTTTGACTATTTGTCATTGTTTCTTGGTCGGTTGCCACCTTGTGGCTTACGACCGCGATTATCGTTGGTCTTTGGTCTTCTATTACCTTGCTTTGTGTTTTTTGGCTTAGCAACTCTAGCTTCTTTTCTTACAAGAATAGTAGCTTCGTCTAATTGAGGAAGCACTTCGCCAGTGTAGATCCAAACTTTTACACCGATTTTACCGTAAGCTGTATTAGCTTCAGCAAAACCGTAATCGATGTTAGCTCTTAAAGTAGATAGTGGCACGTTACCTTCTGAGTAACTTTCTGAACGTGCGATTTCAGCACCGTTAAGACGACCAGATACCATTACTTTAATACCTTTAGCGCCAGATCTCATCGCTCTTTGCATTACTTGCTTCATCGCTCTTCTGAAAGAAACACGTCTTTCAAGTGAGAATGCCACGTTTTCTGCAACTAGTTGTGAATCGCTATCTACGCTAGCTACTTCTGAAATGTCAAGTTTAACTTCTTTACCTGTCATTGTCTCAAGAGTAGTTTTTAATGTCTTGATTGCTTCACCACCACGTCCAACGATCATTCCAGGTTTAGCTGTAAAGATGTTTACGTGTACACGTTCATTAGCAAGTCTATCGATGTATATTCTAGAAATACCTGAAGTGTAAAGTGTCTTTTTAACAAATTCTCTGATTTTGAAATCTTCTACCAAGTAGTCAGCGAAGTTTCTTTTGTTTGCATACCATTTAGAATCCCAGTCTTTAATAATACCTACTCTAAGACCATGCGGGTTAACTTTTTGACCCATGTATACCCTCCTATTCCTTTTCTGCTACCACAACGCCGATGTGTGATGTTCTGTGTAGACGAGGATTCGCTCTACCCATAGAACCAGCTTTCCAACGCTTCATTGTAGGACCTTGGTTCGCGTATACTTCAGCGATGTAAAGGCTTTCAACATCCAATTCAAGGTTGTTTTCAGCATTTGCTACAGCAGACTTCAATACCTTGTTAAGGGCTCTAGCGCCTTTACGTGGTACAAACTGAAGAATTGCCATCGCTTCTTTCGCATTCTTGCCTCTGACAAGGTTGCAGATAGGCTTCATTTTTCTCGGAGAGATTCTGATATATTTCGCAACAGCTTTAGCCATCATTGCAATACCTCCTTATCTTTTTTTACTCGTTTTATCGCCAGCATGTCCTCTAAACGTTCTAGTTGGGACAAACTCGCCTAGTTTGTGTCCGATCATATCTTCAGTAACATAAACTGGGATATGTTTTCTACCGTCATGAACGGCAATAGTGTGGCCGATCATTTGTGGGAAAATTGTAGAAGCACGTGACCAAGTTTTAATCACTTTCTTCTCATCGTTTGCGTTCATTTCTTCGATTTTACGAAGCAACCCTTTGTGAATAAAAGGTCCCTTTTTAAGAGATCTACCCATTTGCTAGTCCTCCCTTCAAATGGTAATGATCACTGGAGCTGAGCTCCAGCCATCATAATTATTTCGCGTGTCTTGATTTAACAACATACTTGTTAGAATGTTTGTTTTTCTTTCTAGTCTTAAGACCAAGAGCAGGTTTACCCCATGGTGTCACTGGATTTGGACGACCGATTGGAGATCTACCTTCACCACCACCGTGTGGGTGATCGTTCGGGTTCATTACAGATCCACGAACTGTTGGGCGAATGCCCATGTGGCGTTTTCTACCAGCTTTACCGATAGTAATGTTGAAGTGGTCTGAGTTACCGACTACGCCGATAGTTGCTCTACACTCTGATCTTACTAAACGAGTTTCGCCTGATGGTAGACGTACAGTTGCATATTCGCCTTCTTTAGCCATTAACTGAGCTGAAAGACCAGCGGATCTAACTAATTGACCACCTTTACCAGGTTTAAGTTCGATATTGTGGATAAGCGTACCATCTGGCATAGAGCTAAGTGGCATTGCGTTTCCGACTTTAATATCATGACCTGTCTCACCACTGATTACTGTGTCACCCACAGAAATTTTTTGCGGTGCAAGGATGTATCTTTTTTCACCATCTGCATAAACAAGAAGTGCGATGTTTGCCGAACGGTTAGGATCGTATTCGATCGCTGAAACTGTTGCAGGCACATTATCTTTTCTACGTTTGAAATCGATGATACGGTACTTCACTCTGTTTCCGCCACCTCTGTGACGAACAGTGATCTTACCTTGGTTATTTCTACCTGAATTCTTCTTGATAGTTTCTACAAGTGATTTTTCAGGAGTTTTTTTAGTGATTTCTTCAAAAGTAGAAACCGTCATCTGTCTTCTTGCAGGTGAAGTAGGTTTAAAGCTTTTGATACCCATGTGTTTCCCTCCTTCTAAGAATGATTACATGCCTTCAAAGAATTCAATTTCTTTGCTGTTGGCAGTAAGCGTGATGACCGCTTTTTTCCATGTTCTTGTTGTACCAACATAACGGCCTTGTCTTTTTGGTTTACCTTTTACAAGTGCAGTGTTCACATTCGCAACTGTAACGCCAAAAATCTCTTCAACCGCTTTTTTAACTTCAGTTCTGTTGCATCTCTGTTCAACTTCAAAAGTATACTTACGTTCTGCGATTTGCATCATTGAACTTTCAGAGATGATAGGCTTTATGATAATATCGTAAGCTGTTTTCATTATGCGTACACCTCCTCGATTTTTTGAACTGCAGATTTAGTAAGGATCAACGTGTTTGTGTTTAAGATGTCATATACGTTAATCTCACCAACGAAAGTAGCTTTGACACCAGCGATGTTTCTTGCTGATTTATAAACATTTTCGTTCATCACTTCAGTTAGAACAAGCGTCTTCTTACCAGCGTTAACATTGTTAAGCGCTTCAACAACTTGCTTAGTTTTGATTCCTTCTAATTGGAACTGATCAAGAATGATCAACTCGTTAGCTTGGAATTTTGCAGACAATGCTGATTTGATAGCAAGTCTTTTTACTTTTTTAGGTAGTGTGTAACTAAAATCTCTTGGTTTTTTAGCAAACACTACACCACCACCAACAAAGTGAGGCGCTCTGATTGTACCTTGTCTAGCATTACCAGTACCTTTTTGTTTGAATGGTTTTCTACCGCCGCCACGTACTTCCGCTCTTGTTTTAGCAGCGTGTGTACCTTGTCTTTGGTTAGCCAAATAGTTTTTAACGACTTCGTGTAAAACGTTTCCGTTAACTTCAGTATCGAAAATTGCTTCGTTTAATTCCAACGATTCAACTGTTTGACCTTGAATGTTTAAAACATTAATAGTAGCCATTGTAATTCCTCCTTTCCTGAGTCAGTTTACTTAGAAGCCTTAACAGCTTCTTGAACTACAACTAGACCACCTTTTGGACCAGGAATTGCGCCCTTAACCAAAAGAAGATTTCTTTCTGCATCAACTCTGACAAGCTCTAGGTTTTGAACAGTTACACGTTCGTTACCCATTCTACCTGCCATTTTCATACCCTTGATAACACGCGCTGGGTAAGAAGCCGCACCAATCGAACCGCCACCTCTATGGTATTTAGAACCATGAGTTTCTGGACCTCTTGATTGATTCCAACGTCTGATAGGACCTTGAGTACCTTTACCTTTTGAAGTACCAGCTACATCAATAAGTGTACCCGCTTCAAAGATAGAGCAGTCGATTTCTTGACCTAGTTCATAGCCTTCAACTGAGTCTAGACGGAATTCTCTTACAACGCGTTTAGCGTCTACGCCCGACTTAGCAAAGTGTCCTCTTTCTGGCTTGATAGTTCTGCTTTCCTTTTTCGGTTCAAAACCTACTTGGATCGCATTGTACCCGTCAGTTTCTACTGTTTTGATTTGAGTCACAAACATTGGACCCGCCTCAATGACAGAGACTGGTATGAAATTACCATTGTCAGCGAAGATTTGAGTCATGCCGACTTTTCTGCCTAGAATACCTTTCATAAATTACCTCCTGTTAATCTTACAGCGGAATGCAAGTTCTACATTCATACTAAGTCGCCAGGGTTATAATAACCTTGATCTTAGCTCGCAAATTAAAGTTTAATCTCTATATCCACACCTGCTGGCAGATCTAGCTTTGTTAATGCATCAACAGTCTTAGGCGTTGGGCTTAAGATGTCGATAAGTCTTTTGTGTGTACGCATTTCGAACTGTTCTCTTGAGTCTTTGTACTTGTGTACCGCTCTAAGAATCGTGATGATTTCTTTCTTAGTAGGTAGTGGTACTGGACCTGCAACATCTGCGCCAGTTCTTTTTGCTGTTTCAACAATTTTAGCTGCTGAAGCATCAAGTACTTTGTGATCAAATGATTTAAGTCTGATTCTGATTTTTTGTGCGTTTGCCATTGTGTTACCTCCTTAAAGTAATAAACGCTATGTTCTTCTAGCTATCGAAAACTCCTCCGTGCGTTCGCAGTATGACCACGAAGCAAATTCGTTGTTTTCTCAGCTCGCCCACTTCACACGAGTGGACTGTTCTCCGCGGAAATTCTCTGAAATTGGCCTATATCAGTAACTTCCCGCTTCATCGCAGTTCAAACACGCCACTATAGTATATACCATGCTACATCCAACTTCAAGCACAATTTCTTTAAGAAGCGCGCTTGAAATGTTAAGCTTTCGCAATACTTTCCCCTACCCCGATACGCCAGGGCGAGTTGACGGTGAATATTTGACATAACTATATTAGTATACAGGGCTTACGCGTATTTGTAAAGCTATTTTTCAATCTTTTTTTTCAATAAAAAAAGCAGAGCCTAAGCCCTGCTTTCATTGTTTTATTCAGTATCCGTATTATTCAACGATTGATGCAACAGCACCAGCGCCTACTGTACGTCCGCCTTCACGGATTGAGAAGTTAAGACCTTGCTCGATCGCGATTGGTGCGATA
>NZ_QQWI01000019.1 GCF_004125825.1 Fusibacter sp. A1
TGCTCTTATTAGACGTAGCTCTTTTAGCTGTGGCTTTTCTTGGTTCTGCAGTCTTTGGTTCAACCACTTTTGTTGGCACAACCTTGGCGTTCGGGTCTTTTTTTAGTAGAACGACTGTTTCCACGTGGTAGGTCTGTGGGAACATGTCTACCGGTTGGATCTTTTCTACCTTGTAGCCTTTGTGGCTTAGCTGGCCTAGGTCTCTTGCTTGTGTCACAGGGTTGCACGACACGTAGACGATTGTTTTTGGACCAAGTTCTGCTAGGCTGTCGATAAACTTTTTATCACTGCCGCTTCTTGGTGGGTCCATGATGACCACATCGGCGTGTTTGCCTTGGTCGGCCATTTCTACCATAAAGTCGCCGGCATCCGCCTGATAGAATTTGATGTTCTTTACATTGTTCTTCTTGGCGTTATCGATGGCGTTTCTTACCGCCTGCTTGTTCAGCTCGACTCCAATGACCTCTTTTGCATGTTTGCTCGCGATCAGGCCGATGGTTCCGATTCCGCAGTAGGTGTCGATAACTACCTCGTCGCCTGTCAGACCTGCCATTTGGATGGCCTTTTGATAAAGTTTTTCTGTCTGTACAGGGTTGATCTGATAGAAGGATTTTGGCGAGATTTCGAAATGAAGTCCGCTAAGTGTATCTTCTATGAATCCTTTTCCGTACAATATCGTTTCGTGTGAACCAAGTATCATGCTTGTCTTTTGGTTGTTTACATTCATGACGATCGTAGTGATTTCTGGGTGTCTTTCAAGCAGCGCACTGACGAAGTTGGCTTTAGATGGGAACAGTTTGTCCGCCACTACAAGCACCACCATGATCTGGCCGCTGACTCTGCCTGTTTTAATCAGGATGTGTCTTAAGAATCCGTGTCCTTCATCTTCGACATAAGCTTTCATTTTAAAGGATTTCATCAGTTCTTTTATCGTAAGGACGATGTTGTCGGCTTTTGGGTTCTGGATCAGACAATGGTCGATCGATATGATCTTATGGCTGTATTCAGCGTAGATTCCTGAGATGACTTGTTTTTTATAATCAAGCCCGAAGGAGTAATGGCTTTTGTTTCTGTATTCATATGGATCTTCCATGGTGATGATCGGCATTGCCTTGCCATATGGTTTAAGCTGTTTGGTGACAGCCTTTTGCTTAAATTTATTCTGTGCGTCAATCGACATGTGCTGTAACTGACATCCACCGCACTGCTCGTAGTAGGGGCATGGTGCTGCGACTCTGTCTGGAGCTGCTTTGATTATTTCTTTCACACGGGCGGAAAACCCGAATTTTTGCTTGAATATAAGTAGTTCGGCCTCTTCTCCAGTAAGAAAATTTGAAACTTCAATCAACTTACCTCTGTACTTGAAGAGTCCTTTTCCTTCTTGGGTCATGCCTTCACACTTCGCTCTGTATTCGATCGGTTTCATCAATAGCCTTCTTTCATTATGGTTCTAATTAACAACACTCTATTATACATGACCACTAACCAAATAGCTACATCGAATTTGAGCCCTACTTTGGCAGTTCCATGACCAGTGACAAGAACCCGTCGTCCGTTTTTGAGGCACGAATGCTCCCACGCATTCTTTCTGTAACCACATGATGAACGGTATACATCTCAAATCCCGTGTTTTTCTTCCCCCTTGAATAGTTGGACAATGGATGGAACAGACTCTCCAGGTCAATATGCTTGTAGTCATTCGAGTCGATATAGGTGAACTTGACGCTGTCCTTATGAAGTTCTGTACTGATGCTGATTTCTGGCTTTGTTGTTTCTGAAATATTAGACCTTGTAAAAGCAAGTAGCTGACCCATGATCACATCAAATGACTTTGGATAGGTTTTGATGGTCACGTTTTTTGAAACATCAATGTTCGCCTTGATCTGATCGGTCATCCCATCTACTGTGAAGGTATTCAGCGATGTCACTACCGATTCATATAAGTTGACTTCTTCCTTGGCTCCGTAGTTTTGAGTGCTTAGGACCTCACGCATGCTCGTATTGATTTCAATTAGCTGGTCAATGCTTTTTTTCATGACATCATGGGAATACCTGAAGCCTTCGACCGCTTGCTCATCGATGTATCGGATGAGCTCGTTCCTATTTTCTGTGATCAGTTCATCAAAAAATGAGAAGCTCATGAACAGGTTGCCTAAGGGGGTTCCCAGTCGATCATTCAATCCTTTGACAATGGCTGTTACCGCAAGCTTGTTTTCATTCTCAATAAGTTTCATCTGCGTATTTTGTAGCTCGTCAAGCGTTGCTAAAAGCTCTTCGTTCATCGAAGTCAACTCGTCTGTGCGTTCAACAACCATTTTCTCCAGTTGCTGACTTCGTTCAAGTTCGCTTTCTATGTACTCTTGATACTGCATCTCGTGTGCGATCCTAACAGAAAAAGTGGTCAGTAACTGTTCTGTCAGTTCTTCGCTTAAGAATTTTTTTCGCCCCAATAGGACAATGAGCCCTAAGGGCTCACCGCTCGCCTTCCATAGGGGTAATCCAGCGTAGGACTTGAAGTTGTTATGTACAAGTGCCATGTCCTCAGGGAAACACTCGCATACGTCCAGATGATAATAGGTGAACTGTTTACCGATCACGTTTTCGCATGGGGTGCCATGAAGATCGTAGGTAAAGTTTGGCTTTACTACACCCCTATCGACCACCGCTAGAGTTTGTACTTGGCTAGGCGGTTTGAACTCGTTGATCATGACTTGATCGACTTCCAAAAGTTCTGCAATAAAGGTTGCAGTTCTGATTAAAAAACTTTCCCCAGTTTCAGACCAACCCGTTTTTGCTATATATGTATTCGCCTTGTCGATTAAGAACCTTTCATGCAGTTCTCTGGCGATTTTCTCATTCTGAACCGTAGCATTCTCGTTGTATCTTATCGAATCGGTGATCTTACCTAACCACAGATCCATCAGGCTGTTGAAAAACGCGATATGGCTATTGATCTGTTTTTTAGATAGGACAGGAAGTTCCTCATAAAAAAGCTCCACATCACTTTCGCTGAAGCCCAAAATCGATGACACTTCTGTGACAGTATTTTGATCAATTTTGTTTGATAATACCTGCCCCACATATGCATAACCCAAGACCTGGTCATCAATGACCAGCGGTCTTGCGTATTCAATTAGCTTTAAGGGGCATTCGTATTGCTGAAAAGAGGGTATATCAGCATTAAGCTTTCCTAAATCCCTTTGCATGCACGATTTCTTCACATCAAGATCTTTTTCATTGACCAGATGACAGATGGTGCGCCTACCTGCACCGATGAACTCTCCATAGCCTTCTAACTTGATCAGGCAGGTCATTCCAGAGATCTCATGATACTGTTTTATGAATCGGTCCAAGTTCAATACTTCCGCCTGCTCTAAAAATGCATCTAAATACTTCATGGGTCACCTCGACTAAATAACAACGATTGGCATTATAAAACAAATACCCTACCAATATCTAGTTTACTCGTTTAAATCCCTTTTTCATAATAATTTTTCATTACATCTTCTGGCACCATTCCACCACCTGTAGCCCACATGATATGGGTCGAATTTTCAGTAGCCAGTTTACGCTCAGTTACTAGCACAGGACCTTTCATTCCAGCAAGTGCCGAGGGCTCAAGCCATATTTGCTCGGTGTCCGCCATCATTTTCAGTAGGATGAACAGCTCGTCATCATCAATGGTATAGATGCCTTCCAGCAAGCCCTGCATAACATGTCCTACAAAGCCTGATGCTCTACCTACTGCAAGGCCATCCGCTTGGGTGCTGTTGCTAAGTCCAAATTCCTGTACGCATACCTTATCATGTAAACCAGTCTCCATTCCTATCAACATGCAAGGCGATTGTACCGGTTCGACAAAATAACAGTGGACGTCATCTCCAAATATGCACTTTAAACCGAATGCAACACCACCCGGGCCACCGCCTACTCCGCATGGCAGGTATACAAAGAGCGGATGATCCGAATCTACGATGATATCGCGTTCTTTCAGTTGCTCCTTGAGTCTCAGGGCAGCTACTGCATAACCCATAAATAGGTCTTTTGAATTCTCATCATCCACAAAGTGCATGTCGGGATCGTTTTCACTCTGTTTTCTACCCTTTTCTACAGCAACGCTGTAGTCGGAATCATACTCCACGACGGTAACCCCTTTTGATCGAAGCATCTCCTTTTTCCAGGCTTTCGCGTCTGATGACATATGCACAAACACGTTGAATCCGAGCTTTGCACTTACGATTCCAATGCTTAGTCCTAAATTTCCTGTTGAACCCACTGCAATGGAATACTGCGAGAAAAACTCATGCATTTCACTCGAGTTAAGCACTTCATAGCTGTCTGTCAGTTTGAGTCTACCGCTTGATAAGGCCAATGCTTCAGCGTGTTTAATGACTTCGTAGATCCCTCCGCGTGCCTTGATGGAGCCAGCGATAGGTAAATGAGAATCTAGTTTTATGTATAGGTTTCCGGGTATGTCTTGTTGGTAGTGCCTTTCAACCTCAGATTTGAAGTTAGCGACTTCTTCCAGTTTCGATTCGATGATTCCACCACTGGCGGTCGTCTGAGGAAAAGCCGCCTTGAAGTAAGAGGCGAATCTGTCTAGGCGCTCGCTTGCGTCGTACACGTCGTCGATGCTTATCTCTAAATGGTCCATGACCTCGCTTGTAGATTTCAGTTTGGGATTGATCCAAAATACCTGTCTTGCCTCAACTACCTCTTGAAGAACTTCATGTTCTTTAATAAGTTCAATTATGTTTGGGGTCATCGTTTCTCCTCATTATCTTGTGTCGATGTCAGTTAATTAATTCTAAACTATCGATGATTGTTCGTCAAATAAAGGAAGTTAAAAAAGGCACCCTTTTGTAGGATGCCTTCTCATCATCTATCAGTCGCCAAAGATTGTTCCTGCAAGCTTTGCAGATTTGATCGCAATATGGTCCTTTGGTACGAATTTTGTTCTTCTAGCAACCTCCTCAAGCGGAACCGCTACGATTTCCATACCCCTTAAGGCAACCATTTTTCCGTAGTTTCCCTTTGCCATCAGTTCTGCGCCCTTTGTACCGAACTGTGTCGCAAGCACCCTATCATATGCCGCCGGCGAACCGCCTCTTTGCATGTAGCCAAGTACCGATACCCTAGCTTCGTAGTCACCTAAGGCGTTTAGTTCTTCAGATACCCTGATCGCGGCACTGGACTGCTTGGTTCTGATTTTTTTCAACTCTTTTCTGGAAAGCTCGCTATCCTCAACAGAAATCGCACCCTCTGCGACAACGATCACAGAAAATCCTGCACGGCTTTCAAGTCTCTCGTCCACATGTTTTTTTAGTTTTTTGATGTTGTAAGGAATTTCTGGGATGATGATGGCATCCGCACCACCAGCCACTCCCGCATACAAGGCAAGCCACCCCGCAGCGTTTCCCATGATTTCTGCAATCAGCACGCGTTTGTGTGAAGCGGCCGTTGTATGCAACCTGTCCACAGCGTCTGTGGCCATATCAAGTGCTGTATGAAAACCGAACGACATATCAGAACCAAACACATCGTTGTCGATTGTTTTTGGCAAGTGTATCACATTCAGTCCCAGTTCACTGCACATCAGGGCTCTTTTTTGAGTGCCATTGCCACCAAGGCATACAAGACAGTCGAGTTCCCATTTTTTATAGTTCTCGACGAGTTTCTTCACTTTCTCAGGGTCCTTGAAGGGCCTTTCTCTAGAGGTACCTAAGATCGTGCCCCCCTTGTGGATGATGCCAGAAAACTCACTGGGTTTCATCAAATGCATATGCCCTTCGACAAGCCCTTTGAATCCGTCTTCGATCGCTACTATCTCCATACCGTATTCATTGTATGCCGCCTTACATATGCCTCTAATAGCAGGGTTTAGGCCCGGCGCATCTCCACCGGCTGTCAATATCCCAAATCTTTTGGTAACTGAATGTTCCATGAGTTCCTCCTTAAATGGCTGATTTAAGTTTGTTATACCCAATAAATAAAAATAAACGCACAACCGAAGTTGTACGTTTGTCTAGGAGATCATGTTCTGATCCAGAATCACCAGTGGCTTTTCCTGCATCATCTTATGAATCATTTTTTCAAAGTGGTTGAAGAGAACACTGTCAAACTTGACTGACTCTTCTTTTAGGATAGAAAGTGCATCCTGCCAGCTGTAAGCGGGTCGATAGCACCTATGCTCTGTGAGGGCATCAAACTTGTCTACCAGGCTGATGATTTGAGCCGGATATGGAATGTCGTTTCCTTTGATTCCGTAATATCCCCGACCGTTGAAGTCCTCATGATGATAAAGAACCCAATTGGCAAATTCAGAAAGAATCGGATGATTGTAAGCGATCGAATAGCTGAGCCACGAATGAAGTTTTATCACTTCATACTCCTTAGAAGTCAGCGGACTCGTCTTGCTGTAGATCACAGGATCTGTGCAGATTTTTCCTACATCGTGCCATTCGCAGGCCAATCTGATTTGATTGAGCACCTTCGCATCGTAACCAAGTTCTGCCCCCAATATCTGAGAAAGTTCAGAGACCCTGCTGCTGTGTATGATCACTTCTTTGAAAATGGCATCTAAGGAATGGATGTCATAGCTGATATGGCTAAGTTGCTCCTTGAGTGTCTTGAACGCGCGAATCACAAACTGATCCACATCGATCTTACCATAAACGATCAGAAGCACATCCAAAGAAGCCGTGAAAAACACTTCGTCGTATAATCTTGCAATTCCTGTAAAGACAGTCCTGACTTCTTCAAACTGCTCTTCTGTAAGCAGTGTAGAGTTCATAAGCTTGAACCTGAAGATTGAAGTTGAGGTCTGTTGCCTAAAGGATTTTGATACCAAGTTCGACAAGGACGTGGCTGACTGCTTCAATACTTGAATATCCGAAGTAGACACGGTAGTTTTATTTCTTCCACACTGCTTTGACACATATAAGGCGTCATCCGCCTGCTTCAACAATTGGCTGTAGGAATTGATGCAGCAGGACGTCCCAACCGTACTAATCCCAGCGCTTACCGTGTATCCTGTCTCTTCTGTAAAGGTCTTTCTGACCTGATCTGCCAAGTGCAGCGCCTTGGATTCCCCACCGTCGGTTTTGATGACGAACTCTTCACCGCCGAACTTGAAAGTGAAGGATCCCGGCGTGTCAGAATACCTTGCCAAAATCTTTGAGAAATGCTTTAAAATCTCATCGCCGAACTGATGCCCGCACGTATCGTTTATCTTTTTAAAATGGTCGATATCGAACATGATGATACTTTCACCTAGGATAGGCTGAGTCGTCGCTTCAATATTTGAAAAGTAAGACCTGTTATAGATACCGGTTAAAGGGTCTATCACCGCTAGGCTTTTAAATTCATCAATCAGTTTGGCACTTTTCAAGTACATGCTGACCTGAGTGCTGATGATCTGTAAAAATACAAGGCTACTCTTGCTTAACTCGTTTGCAAACGCCCAGTGACAAGCTAAAAATCCGTAAAGCTCATCGCCGACACTTAATCTGATTAGAATAAGCGTTCCTTTATCAAGCGTAGTGATCGACGATTCTGAAACGTCATGGATCACTAAGCTATCACTGACTGCTTTTTTTAGTGTTTCAAAATTGAAATGTTCATATAATTCGTTGCTGATACTCAAATGCCTTTTCTGGTCATCAAAGATGACTTGCGTAGAGCTCGTTCCAAACACACCTTTTATACTGTCGGCGAGTACCGACAATACGACATGTGTTTCCGGATCTGATCCAATGTACCGAGATACACTGAATAAGGTCTCTAGCATGTTCAAATCACTGTTCGCCTTATCCAGTTTAGCTTGCAGATTAGCAAATTCATCTGAAATATTGAGCATTGATTGTATGGCGTTTTCTATATCTCTACCTACAGATGACATCTTATCCCCCAAATTCGATAGTTCATGGTTTTGTACTTACTACTATATCATATTTAGGCTTTTATCCATGAAAAAATATTGAAACAGTACCCTGAAATTCGAATTCAAAACATTACAGTTATTTTACAATTATTTTATAACACCAAAAACCACAGTATTAACAAGGTTTTGAAAAACCCGCTAAAATAAAGGGTTTTAAAAAACACGTAACTCCTATTGACTTTGTGTGTATTAGTCTGTAAGATGCATTTATCGACATGTTAAGGAGGAAACGAAACATGAAAAGAAATCTATTGAAACTAACGATCACCATGCTTGTACTGACATTGGGGTTGACTGCTTGCACCACAGGAAAAGTCGACACAGAGGTCGGTACACTCTCAAATGGCGATAAGCCCATTGTAAAGGTGGGAATGAGCGGTGGTTACAAACCCTATACTTTCATTGATCAGAATGGCGAACTCACAGGCTTTGATGTTGCCGTATGGAACGCAATCGGTGAAAGAATCGGGGCTCAGATCGTCTTCGAAACATCTGAATTCAGCGGTTTATTCGGAAAACTCGACAATAGTCAGTTGACCACCATCGCCAATCAAATCACGATCACAGACGAAAGAAAAGAAAAATACCTGTTTTCAGTTCCATATGTCTACTACGGAGCCCAGCTGGTCGTTCATAGCGATAATGAGGACATCGTAGACCTTAGTTCACTCATAGGAAAAAAAGTAGGTGTAAGTTTAGGATCCAACTATGAGACGATCATTAGGGAGTATGATGTCGAAAACGAAATTGAGATCATCACCTACGAGGATTACCAGGCTTCTCTTCGAGATGTCTCACTTGGCAGAATTGATGCGGTTCTTAACGATAAGCTTGCAGGACTTACCGCTGTGACTGAATCGGGTTTGGACATCAAGCTTGGTGGAGAACCAGTCAGCGAACTGTTCAACGCCTTTCCATTTATAAAGACAGACGATTCTCAAGCTTTGCTTTTACAAGTGAACGAGGTGATTGAATCATTGAAATCGGATGGTACGTTATCTTCCATTTCACTGGAGTGGTTCCCGATCGATATCACACAGGAGTAAACCATGAATGAAGCATTTCAACTAAAGGCATTTATCAGCGTCATACCAAAACTTATCGCGGCACTTCCAATCACCTTGGCGATTGCAAGTGTCGCCATGCTTTTCGGCTTGCTGCTTGGAACAGTGATAGGAATCCTGCGCTTCAAAAACCGTGGAGTATTGACCTTGCCACTGGCGGCATACGTCTCTTTCTTTAGAGGCACACCCCTGATGGTTCAGCTGTTCATTTTCTATTACGGGTTGCCGCAGCTGATACCTGGACTAGCAAGCCTAAGTGCGGTTCAGGCCGCTATCCTTGTGATGTCGATCAACGCGAGCGCCTATATTTCAGAAGTCGTACGGGCTGCCCTGTCCAGTGTGCCCATTGGACAGTTTCACGCCTCAAGTGCCGTTGGAATGACAAGCTGGCAGACACTCACTCATGTGATTCTGCCCCAAGCCTACAGAATAGCCATTCCAGCTCTTGGCAACACCTTTATCAGCATCATTCAAGGGACTTCGATCACCTTCATGCTTGGGGTCAGAGATATCATGGGAACAGCCAAAATGAACGCGGCGGCCAACTACCGGTTTTTAGAGACCTACCTTGCAGTAGGCCTGATTTATTGGTCGTTGACGATTGTGCTCAGCAAGATCAACAGTCATCTAGAGGATCATTTCAGCAAAGGTTATAAAAGAAAGTAGGTACTATGCTGTTATCACTAAGAAACATACACAAAAGCTATGGTGATTTACATGTGCTAAAAGGGATCGACCTCGATATCAAGTCCGGAGAAATCATCGCAGTGCTTGGACCGAGCGGCTCTGGAAAGTCGACTCTGCTAAAGACCATAAACTTTTTAGAGACTCCGCAAGCCGGCGAGTACGCCTTTAAGGGCTTTAGAAAGAAGGTCGCACATATCACTCACAACGACCATGTGGATCTACGAAAGCTCATCAGCATGGTCTTTCAAAACCACAATCTCTTTGATCACTTCACCGTGAGGGACAACTTATCAAAACCGCTTCGGATCGTACATCATCTATCTAAAAAAGAAGCAACGGAATTGGCTTATAAAACGCTTGATACGGTAGGGCTGAGTGACAAGTACGACGCCTATCCCAGTCAGCTCTCAGGCGGTCAGCAGCAGCGCGTCGGAATAGCCAGGGCAATCGCCCATCAGCCCGATCTTGTGCTCTTTGACGAGCCCACATCGGCGCTTGATCCCGAACTGGTTCAAGAAGTCTTGTCCGTCATCCAAGCGCTGTCGAAAACGGAGATGACCATGCTCATCGTCACCCACGAGGTGCAGTTCGCGCTCACAGTAGCCGACCGTGTACTCTTTATGGAGGACGGACTGATTATCGCAGACCAGACTTCCCAGCAAATCAGACAAGAACCCCACCCACGCTTCGAGGCCTACCTCAAAGGACTTCAAACACAAAGCCACTAATCGCTTCATTAAGGGACTAGTGGCTCTTTTTACTTCCTATTGATCTGTTCTTTCATTTTAAGCATATGGTACATCATGTCGTTATAGGGAGTTGAAACACCTAGCTCCGCTCCAAGTTTTCGGATAACGCCGGCAAACATATCCACTTCCGTGAGTCGTCCAGCGTCGATGTCTTGCAGCATCGATGTTTTCGATTCAGGAACCATTTTCTCTAAGATTACCAGCCATGCCTTAAAGTCCTCGTCGGTGATCTCGACGCCTTTTTTTAGTGCCACCGCTCTTACCTCTTGTACAATCATAGCCATCAGTTCATGGCCGTGCTGCGTGTTCAGGTAATGATAATTCGCACCCAGAATAGCCGTCGGCTGATTGCTGCATACATTGATCATAAACTTCCACCATAGCTTCTTGTACATGTCCTTAGGGCATTCGTAAGGGACTCCTGCAAGCTCAAACGTTTTTTTGATCTTTTCAACACGGTCTGTCAGTTCTCCTGATTTTTCACCGAATACGATTCGACCGGCACTGCCGTAGTCCACTTTCAACCCGCTTCGCTGCGCATCGATTCCAAGACACATGCTGTATAGCATCTTGTCCATTCCGTAGACTTCACCGATGATTTCTTCAGAGTCGATGCCGTTTAGCAGCGACATGATGGTGGTCTGCTCGCCCACATGGTGTTTTACAGCCTGAATTGCATCTGGCAGGTCCTGATATTTTACTGCGATGATCACAAGATCGGCAGGCTCTGATGCTTCATTGGCACCGACATAGTTGAACGTCTGCACCGCTCCATTGACTAAAAGCTCTTGTTCCCGATAACGCTTAAGTCTGTCGTCATCCAAAACGACGGTTAGATCGACACCCGCATGACGGTTTAAAATTGCCGCATACGAAGCTCCGATCGCCCCAAGGCCGATGAGGCTGATTTTCATAAGAATCCTCCTTGAATGTTCACTTGCTTGCATGTTCATCTATATAGTAGCATATAAGAGATCTTGCATCACTTTACTTGGTTGAAATATCTCGCATGGAGATTTTCAACATCAAAGCCATACCATATTTGCTTCATTTACAGCCTAAAATGTTATTATTACTTCAAGAATCTAAAAAAAGACATAATTATGAAGGTTTTGTTTGATTCCTTCATAATTATGTTATAAAATACCTATAGACGTTAATTATTAGATGCAATTGTCAATTGGAGGTAATTATATATGAAAGCTACTGGAGTGGTAAGAAAAGTAGATGAGCTTGGTAGAGTAGTGTTACCTATCGAGTTGAGAAGAACGATGGGTATCGATATCAAAGACCCGTTAGAGATTTTCACTGAGGAAAATTCAATCATTCTTAGAAAATACGAGCCTGCTTGTGTACTTTGCGGTGAAGCCGGAAACACAACTAGCTTCAAAGGCAAATTGATATGCCAAGGATGTATCGATACATTCAGCAAAATGGAAAAATAGTCATATTTGAAGAAAACCAGCTGGTCTCAGCTGGTTTTTTTAGTATAGTTCCATACGTCTGTGTTTTAGTAAAGGCAATTGTTCTCTGATAGAGTCCACCATGTCAAAATCAACTTCTGTGATCAGGATCCCTTCGCCTTCATCCAGAGAGTCAACTACCATGCCCCAAGGATTTGTGACCATGCTATGTCCATAAGCCACATAGCTCGCACCTTCGACTCTTGCTGGCGAGCATAGGGCATAGAACACCTGATTGTCAAGCGCTCGAGCCCTTGCGGTGAGCTCCCAGTGGGCAGGTCCGGTTGTCATGTTGAATGCTCCGGGTACGATAATCAACCTGGCTCCATCAAGAGTCATCCTGCGCGCAAGTTCTGGAAAGCGGATATCATAGCAGATGCAAAGTCCAACTCTTCCGAAGTCCGTGTCAAAGACAGTCGCTTGATCACCCGGAGTCAGCACATCCGATTCCATAAAGCGAATACCATTTTCTATAGCGATATCGAACAGATGTGCTTTTCTGTGCTTTGCAAGAAGTTTTCCATTTTTGTCGAATATGTAGCTAGTGTTATAGATGTTTGATCCTTCACGTTCAGGGACCGACCCCCCAACCAACAACAAATTATATTCTTTCGCCTGCTCGCTTAAAAACCGGTAGGTCAGTCCACCTTCCACTTCGGCAAAATCTTCAAAATAACTGTTGTCATAGGGGCAGTTGAACATCTCTGGCAAAACGACCACTTGCGCCTTCTCTTGCGACGCTTTTTCTATCCAGTCTTTCGCGGTCTTCATGTTTCGAGTCTTATCGTCAGTAACCGTCATTTGAATCAAAGCGATTTTCATTAAAGCACCTCCATGACCCTGCCTAATAGTTCACCGATTGCCTCATCGAACGTTAGCCTCGCAAGATGGTCCGCGGGTGTTTTGCCTTTATTGATCAGCACAATCCTACCCTTTTTATGATACTTGATCAGTGAAGCTGCCGGATAAACCACCAGCGAAGTCCCTCCAATAATCAGCAGATCGGACATTTCAATATCTCTTACGGCATTATCGATCACCTTTAGGTTGAGTCCCTCTTCATATAACACCACATCCGGTCTTACAACACCACCACACTCAGAACACCTTGGCGTGACTGCGTTGAAGCAGATGACATAGTCGGCACTATAGTTTTTCCCGCAGTCGACGCAGTAGTTTCTTAAGACTGATCCATGGAGTTCATGAACCCGCTTGCTGCCTGCCTTTTGGTGCAGTCCATCAATATTCTGCGTCACCACGCTAGTCAACTTATCCATTTGTTCTAGTCTTGCCAGTGCCAGATGCGCCTTATTGGGTATTGCGCTCGTGTTGAGCACCTTGTCCCTGTAAAACTTGAAGAACTCATCTGTTTCCTGTTCAAAAAAACTATAGCTTAACATGGTTTCAGGCGGATACTTGTATTTTAAGGCATACAGCCCGTCAACCGATCTAAAATCGGGTATTCCGCTTTCAGTAGAAACACCGGCTCCACCGAAGAAAACGATACGGCTGCTGCTTCTGATCAAATCCACTAACTCATCAAATTGCGACATAAAAATACCCCCTACCTAGTTCCAAACTACTAAACAACAGAGCCTGTGTCAAGTAATTGAAGCGTTAGAGGGTTTAGATTACTTTATCTTATACTGCAGACTTTCAGTCGGACATGCCTCCACACAGGATAAACACTTAGAACAATTGAACGCCTCACATGCGTTTTCCTTTGATGTGTCAAAGACACTCTTTTTGGTGTTCACTGCAGAAACATAGCATACTTTATCGCATGCGCCGCACGATACGCATTTGCTTTCATCGTTTCTGATTTTGAAAAGTGAGAACTTGTTGGTCACACCTTGCACCCAAGAAACCGGGCATCCGACCTTATAGTAATTGTACATGTGTACCTTGGCTTCATTATCCGACAGGTTCCGTGACATATGCTCCATCACTAGTCCCATGGGACACATCCATTTGCAGTAGGTCTTTCCAAAAATCGCGCCTAGTAGGATAGACGCGCCGAACACATAAGCAAGTCCGTTGGCAAGTGCCATAATCACATAAACCGTCACCCCGCCAAAAGCAAACTGAACCGACTTCCTATACTTGATTATATTTTTCATAGTCTCCTCCGAATTACCCCTCCCATAGAGGGGTCTTGGATAGTATAACATAAAAAAACAAGCTTGCGAAGATTGCAAACTTGTTTTATAGATTTCTTGTTTTAGAAGTGCCCAGTATCGGCATCACATTTTTATAATCAGGACACAGTTTACCCACAAGACGCCAGAAGGACCTATCGTGATTCAAATGCTCCAAATGGCATAATTCATGGATGACGACATAATCCACCGCTTCTATCGGAAAAAGCATCAACTTCCAGTTGAAAGTCAGGTTTCTCGTCGAGCTGCAGCTTCCCCATTTGGAATCGTCGCTTTCTATGGTAAAGGCCTTGTACTTGGTTTTTATCTGAGGTTGATAAAGCCTTAAGCGCTGTTCGATCACTTTTTTTGCCTCTTTTTTATAAAAGGTCTTCAGCGCCTTGGTCACATCCACTTCTCCGCTTTTGGGGCTAAGACACGTGAACGTCTTCCCATCGAACCGGATCACTTCTTTTTTAACACTTTCATCGACAACAGCTATCAAAGGATAGGCTTTTCCCAAGTATCTGCATTTCGGTTGTTCCTTTGACATATCCTCTACTCCGATTTCATCAATAACATCACTCATCATTCAAAACTTTTGAGGATTATTCGTTCAAATTCTTCCCTTAAAAGTCCCATACAAATAATATCATGATACGCGCCTTTTCCAAAGAAACTTCTTCTGATTCTGCCTTCTTCGACAAAGCCCAACTTCAAGTGAAGGTTGATCGACTCGGTGTTGTAGCTGTAGATTTTCACATTGCATTTTTGATAATTCAGTTCATTAAAATAGAAATCAAGCACCAGTCGTACTGCGTCGCTTGCGTAGCCTAAGCCCCTGTGCTTCTTCCTTATTCCAAGACCGTATTCGAACGTTCCATCGGTCCTACTGCAGCTATGCGTATTGATATTGCCTACAGGATTCAAGAAGATGTCTTCGATGATATAAAAGTTGTCCTCCTCCCCCGGTATCTGATTCGACAGGTCTTCAACCCTTTTCTTCACCATATCCTCTCCAATAGGCGACTTCATCCTATCACCAGACCTCTGCGCCTCGGTGTCGATAGCTTCGCCGTTATTGAAGTATTCCAAAAAATCGCTAGACCTTACAGCCCTCAAACTCACTAAATCTGTTTTCCAGTCCATCATAACCTCCACCATAACGCATCAAATCGTGCCAGGCACATTCTGAATACCCCAAATCGTGCCAGGCACGATTTGGGGTATTCTTTTATTTTATACTGTCTAGTTTTCCTTCAAATATCCAGTAGAACGGATACGAGAGGTGCATTTGTTCAAACTTATGTTTTCCGTCGCAAGTCGAGATTACCGCCGACATTCTGATAGGACAAGTATACTCTTCGCCATGCGAGGCTTCTTTTAGCGCATAGGCAACCTGTCTGTGCAGGTGGTACAACTTGTCCTGTGAAGGCTTTTCACTACTGCTGATTTCTTGCAGTGCTTCTAGGGCCCTTCGTGCGACTTCTTCCTGAGGGATTGTCTGCTTTACCGTACCGTTCAAGGTAATCCAGGTCTTGTCTTCTCTTGTGGTCGTAATCGCTGATTGTGTATCGAGCTTCAAGGACGAACACTCGCATTCCTTCAAAAAAGTTGCAATCGCTTCATGCCCGACAAACCACTCCGTATCGGGTGATATCACATGGGTAGTCTGTTCCTTAGTGAAAAACTCATCTACAAGCTTCAAGGTCGGGTCTGGATTACCGACACATTTGGCTGCAAACGCGTGAATTAGCGTTTCTACTTGCTCCTTCATTGTTTCTGAGTTGTGCTTTGCCAGCGCCTGCTTTTCTGATGCAAATTCTTCGACAAACTCCGTTCCGCTTTCAAGCCGTTGATCCGCAAAGACACCTTTTGGCATCGAAAACTTGCCCTGAGCAATTTTCCATGTTTCGTTTTCTTTTACCATCACCCCAGAAAACCTCATCGGGCAGAAGTAATCTCTAGAAGGCTCGTCCTTTTGATGGTAAGTCAGCGCCATCGCCCAGTTGATAAGGGCTACGCGCTCAGATGCAGACAGGCTTTCATCCTTAGCCTTCTCTTTGGCAAAATCGACGTATCCGTCATACCGTTCCTGCACGTGTTCAAAGTTGTATTTGACCGTTCCGGGAGTCGCAAACCAGGCCATATCCCCGTCGACCTTGATAATCGCTTTGTCAAGATCAAAGGCCGCATCACCCCAGTACTCCCAGTCCGATTCCAGCAGGTCTTTTACTTCATCAACACCTGAACATAATTCACCTGACGCTGTACCAAGTAGATAAACAGAATCGTCTCCTACAAATAAGTCAAGATACCCACCAGCAAGTTTCGGGTCTCTTTTTTGGTAGCCTTCGTTGAGTTTCAAAAGAACCTCTTTTACCGCCTGACATTCCTCGTTTTGTCTTATAGGATGAAGGTTCAATGTATTCGTATAATGTACTCCAAATTTTTTCATCGATATTCCTCTCACTTCTTATGGTAAACGGTATATTCTCCCGCCAGTTTGAAATCGAGTTTTTCCAAAATGGTCAAATCGTGACTGGCACGATTTGACTCTTGTGTGGGTTATTTAAAATGTCTGTAATACATGTTCAGCGCTTTTTCTGTTTCGATGAGTGTTTGCAGCAGTTCTGAGCCGGCGTTGAGATGAACTAGGCTGAAGTAGATGCTTCTGATGAAATGGTTGCAGTTTTGCTTGGCCATGAACTTGCGCTGGTAGTCCTCGATTTCATTTACTTTTACAAATGTTGCCAACCACTCGCTTATCTTATCTGTGCCCACTCTTTTTTCGGGTATGATGGTGAAGCTGACTAAAAACGACAGTCGTTCGTCTTCATTGGCTCCAAAGCAGGTGTCTACCATAAGCAGTTTATCCCTAACCGCATTGAGCACATCCAAGTAGTCCTCTTCACGCATGCTATCGAAATTGACGATATAGTTTAGCGCGTCCGCGCAGTGGGCGATGCTGTGCGCCCAACCCTTAGCTTCCACAAAGCCTCTTGTGTCTTTCTCTCTCATCAGATAGTCGATCAGTTTTTCCTTAATCTCGACCACTTCTGAATCATTAAGGCACCCCTTGTTCAGGCAGTAGCTGAGAACAGGGCTCATCGCCAGTATCGAAAAGCTTCTCCTTAAAACCGAATCGTCACCGGTAGTACCTATTTGGTAAAACGCATAGTCATCACTTAACAGCTTGCCGCATAAGGCTTTGACCTCATCCCCAGGCAAGTAGTCCTTTTTTACTATCCAAAAATAAAAACACTCATAGATCAGCTCATCCCTAAGTTCTGCGTCTGGATCACCGATATGCGCCAGCATAGCTTCCAGATAGTCTGACACTGTTTCACTCTCTGTCAACTCAAATCCCTTGGCTTTGACCGCTTTTAACCTTATTTTGAGCTCCTGTTTCGTCAACATCATATTCTCCTCATTAAACTTCACTTATCCGTCCGGTCTCTACTTTTTAGTCTACTATAAGCCGTGTTTTATGCATGATTTACTTTTATTATAGTCAACTATTCCTCCAACTAAAAAAAACTTTCATTCAAAAGTTTTTTTAGGTAGCAGCTGAAATTGTAGGATAGGTTTTCTTAGCGATTCGTAATGGATGACCAGCTCGTCTTTGGTGCGGCTCTGGTCTTCCCAGAAAAATGAATCCGACGAGTTCAGCAGGTCATAGTCCTCGACAATCCAGTTTAGAACAGCATCCAACCTTTTTAATGTATTTACGGTACAGGACTGGCCTGCAAGGTCATCGTGTATGTCAAGTATATGCGACCGGATCGCCTCTTTTTTATAAAGGCCGTACAGATTTTCTTTTGAATCGATCGCGGCTTGCCACTCGTTCACTAGCGCTTTGAAAAAGTCGACCACCTCAGCGCATGCATGGTGATCTGTGAGCCACAGGACATGGTCTGAATAATGACGTATGGCTACTTCCTTTGTCATTTTATAAATTTTCAGCGCTTGCGCTAAGCTGTTTTCCTCCTCTATCTTAAGCAGTTCAAACATCGAATATCTCGTTTCAAATCTTTCAAGCGCATGAAACATAGGTGCATTTAAACCTTCCGGATTGATTTCCTTAAGCGGATCAAAGCGATAGCAGTAACCGAAGTCGAACAACTTCAGTGTCCCTGAGGGGTCGATAAGCAGGTTTCCACTACAAAGATCCCACTCAAACGTTCCCTTTCGCTGCATCGCAAAGCTGACATCCAACAGCTGGTCCACAAAAGACTCGGTGATGGTAGCGGGATGATTTCCTTCTATCCATTCAGAAAGCAGCACTCCTTGTCGATAATCCGCATAAACGGTTTTTACCATGTGTCTTTCAATCACACTGTCTGTCTCGCTTAGTTCTGCAAATTCAATTCTTCGCTGTATTTCATTAAGAAACGAAGTCTGTCCGTCAATATTTTTAACAAGACTGGTCGCTCTTTTCTTTTTATAGTTGAAGAGCCTATGGGTTTTCACTTTAAAAACGGTAGCTGTGAGACCGCTATCATAAGTCTTTACCACATACTTGTGGCGGAAGTCCATACAAACCAAATCTTCTAGTGTCAAACCGGTACCGCTTAGCGAACCAAATGTCAGGTTCTGTACGGACCGATCGAATGCAAGTTGTTTTTCCTGTCTATCATTCATGGTACACCTCCATGACCATTATCTCAAACCAAACAGGACTTGGGCAGTGCCAACTGTTGAGAAAACACAAATGCATGGTGTGGGCTTAACTCGTAAAAATTTTAATTTCTGTTCAAGTATGACTTGACCCTCCAGCATAGGGGATAGTATATAATAGTGTCATAAGGGAGGTTTTAGTATGAAACACGAATGGAGAAAACACGAAAAAGAAATCTACTTACCGAAGAAAACGCCGCAGGTCATCGATTTGAAATCGATAGGCTATTTTACACTTAAGGGAGAAGGCAATCCAAACGATCCTTTTTTCGCGGATTATATACAGGCGCTTTACGCCGTGTCTTATGCGGTGAAGATGTCATATAAATCAGATGACGTACCTCAGGGCTATTATGATTATGCGGTCTATCCGCTGGAGGGTGTTTGGGATTTGAAGGATAAGGCCAAAGGAGCCAAAGATAAGGACAATCTTGTTTTTGAGCTTATGATCAGACAGCCTGATTTTTTAACCGAGGATCTGGCAAAATGCTTTATTGAAAAAGCCTACGCTTCAAAAAAGCTAGACCTTATCAAGCAAGTCGAATTCAAGACAATCACCGACGGATTATGCGTTCAGATGCTTCACCTTGGATCCTATGACGATGAACCGGCAAGTTTTGATCTGATGCAGGCCTACTGCAAGGAACATGGCCTGACCCGCATCAGCATGACCCACCGCGAAATCTACCTGACAGACGCAAGGAAGACAAGTCCCGACAAGCAAAAGACCGTTCTACGGTTCAAAGTGGAATAAAGCAAAGACAGCCTGTCCTCAAACCATTGTTGAGGACAGGCTGTCTTTTTATTTTATGGTCAAGATGAACTTAAAGCCGATATCCGAGTTGATGACCCGGTAGTCGAATCCGTGAAGGTCGAGTACATGCCTAACGATGGCAAGCCCTAAGCCGTTGCCACCGAGTTCTCTAGACCTCGACTTTTCGATGCGGTAGAATCTGTCCCATATCTTGCCCAGATCCTCTTCAGTCAGTTTAGAACATGAGTTTTCGATCTCAAGTGTCGTAATTTCTTGTTCACCTTTTAGTGTCACTGTGATAAGCCTGCGCTCATCCACGTACCTGAAGGCGTTCGAAAGCAGGTTGCCGATCACAAGTTCCATCTTCTTAACATCCAGAAACACCGAAGCGTCCTCCATCTGCACCGTAACATGTAGGTCCTTTTCTTCAATGGTCTGGTCATAGCGCCTTAAGACATTGCTGATCATCCGCTTGAGGTTGATCTGTTCAAGCCCGGCAAGCTGATGGTTTGCCTCAAGGCTTGTCAGCTCGAGCATGTCGATGACAAGCTCGTTCATTTTAGCCACCTCGTCTATGATGACCTGCAGGTAATCCTCTTCCCTGTCTTTTGATATGCCATCCCTTATGCCCTCGGCATAGCTTTTGATGACGCCAAGCGGTGTCTTCAGCTCATGGGAGACATTTGAGACAAACTCTTTTCTGAGTTCTTCCTGCCTTCTCTCAAACTCGATATCATCCTCAAGCTTCACGTTGATCCTACCCAGCTCGTCGATCCTGTCTTTTAAGGAATTCGCCAGATAATTGATGCGTGAACCCAGCATGCCGATCTCATCTTCTCTTTTCACGGCGTACGACTCTTCAAAATCCATCTTGGCATAGGCATCCGCCGCCCGGCTCAGCTTCACGATAGGCTTTGAGATCAGCTTTGATACTGCCACAGCGATAAACAAGGTCATCACAAGCATGACGGCGAGCACATACCACTGAAACTTGTTCTGAACCGCGAGTACATCGTTGATCGGTTGCAGGGCCACCATCGATACAAAGTAGTAGGTTTGGCCATCTATCTGTTTTTCGACTTCGATGAACTCGAACATCGGATTGACATAGCCCTCGTCTCCATAAAAATAGGAATCGATCGCGTTGATTTTGGAAAACATTTCGTCATCGATAAAGCTTTCTTGATAATCGACGATGTGCTGCGCCGATTCCTTAAGCTCATACTCTTCTTCTTCAAAGACCGCAACTTCCTCTTCAAACATCAGGTAGTACAGCTCGTCTCCTAAGATTAAGCTATATGGGAAAATCGACGTATCGTCTTCGTAATAGGATAAGACGACAGGCTGACCGATGACTGTATAATCAAGTATCAGGGATTCGAGGTTGGGGTCGACAAACTCATCTATGGGAACCACACTCAGGGTGTTCTGATCATCCGCTAGGGTGAGTGATTTTTCATAGGCTACCTGATAGGACGCGGGATGGTAGTCATAGTAGTCGTCGTACACTAAAATAGGCTCACCGGTGACTGCCATATAGGTTTCTAGAATTTCTTTTTGCTCTATCAGGTCCGTGCTGGCAGAAAAGGTTTCTATGGCTTCAGACAATGCGCCGTCCACCTCGTCGATCTTAGACAACTCATAATAATCGGCCAAAAAATATTTTTGAAACCCGACCTGTATCAGACTTTGAAACAAGAACAGCATGAATATGAGGATAAATAGTTTAAGTGTGATGCTCTTTTTTATCATGCGCTCCTCCTATTCAAGCCGATACCCTACCTTGATCACGGTCTTGATCATCTCCCCGTGACTACCAAGTTTTTTTCTTATTTTTTTAATATGGGAATCCACCACTCTCAACTCGCCATAAAAGTCATACCCCCACACTTTGTTGAGTATGGCCTCACGCGAAAGTACCAGCCCTTTGTTTTCTATCAGATAGACCATCAGATCGAACTCTTTAGGTGTCATTTCAATTTCTTCGTCATCCACAACAATCAAATGGGCGTCTAAGTTGATTATGATCGGACCATGGGTCAGATAGCCAAGTTTCACCGTCGTCTCCGTAATTCGTGCAATCAGCCTAGCTACCCTTGCGACAAGCACTTTGGGACTAAAGGGCTTAGTGACATACTCATCCGCCCCAAGCTCAAATCCCAACAGCTTATCGTCCTCATCCGCTCGTGCGGTCAAGATGATTACGGGCACGCCGGACTGTTTTCTGATACGGCGGCAAACGGACCAGCCATCGATCTTGGGGATCATGATATCAAGAATCACCAAGTCGATTTTTTCCGATTCGAACAGGTCAAGCGCCTGTTCTCCGTCAAACGCCGAAAACGTTTTAAATCCGGCATCCTTCAAATAATCCACAATAATCGCATTTATCTTTTGCTCGTCTTCGACAACAAGTACCGTTTTCATGACCGCTCCTTTAACCTGCATAAGAGACGGATGGGAGTCCGCCTCTTAACCTATTTCAGTTTGTATTCATGTTGGCTCTAATTTCATTTCTTAATTTCACAAGCTCTTCGTAGCCATAAAAGAAGTTGACCTTTTCATCCGCAAGCGTATCACCGGTTCTTTTTTCACCGACCACAAATTCTGCAAAGGATTCTGCCATGTCTTCCATGACATTCGATGCCGCATAGTCGCTTACAAAATCACTCGCATGCTCTTCATACATCTTATCATAAGCTTCATCGTCCAACTCCTCATAAGCATGCTGACCTACCCAAAACTTCTGATAGAAGCTGTTCAGATAGCTTGCGGGTTTTGAAATGCCCTCATCCGTCTGATAGGTATTTTCAGCGCCACCCTCCTGGTCGATCTGAGTCTGGTTAAGCGTCAGAATATGTCCGAACTCGTGGATCACCGTATAATCAAAATCACTTGTGAATGAACCATTGTCACCTATCGAATCCTCAGTGTCTAAAAACAGCGTCCACTGGGATAGGTCGTTCATCTCGACAACAGATGCCATGATGTTCTCCTTGCCGTCTGTTCCGATTTCAAGCTTTTTAAAGTAAGTCAGATACTCGCTAGGAATCAGCTTGTTCACCCTTAGCCACAATTTTTGATGCAAGGCTCTCATTTCTTGTGAGAGCTCTTTTGGCGACTGACCCTCCGGGTAATCCTCAGGATCGACGCTCAATACCAGTTTACCATTATTTACTTTATATACAGCCGTTAAATCGATACTCTCCTCAAAATTTGATTCCTCATAATATTCTTCCAGCTGTGTTTCATCAAGCAGGCTTTCAAGTGCTGTGTCATATGCTTCCCATGCCTCATCGGTGTCCTCAGCATAAGCGCTGTCGAACAGCACTGTCAGTTGTACTATCTGATCGTCTGTGAGTTCGACGCCAAACTCGCTTAGGTAGTCAAGCTCATCGCTGAATGTATAGTCCTCAAAGTCGCTCTCATCCCATTCCAGTTCGTGGCAGATGCAGTCGCAATCCTGTTCAACCACTATAGGATCGGTTTCATCCTGGTTGTTCATGGCAAATACGGCTCCAGATACTATCAGGCATAAAACTATGAATAGGGCTCCAAAACCTTTAAATTTCTTTTTCATGATTACACTCCTTTTTATTTTTTTAGCTTGGTAAGTTCTTTCAACAGCTAAATAGTAACTAAAAGATGTGCCCGATATGTGTTCTTGGTGTGTTTCTTTACAAAAAAAACGTTTCATCAACCTCTGAAACGTCTTTACCAATCGTATATCATTTTTTATAGTAAGGTTCTAATGATTTTTGACAGCTGGCTTATTCCGGACTCGAGCTCCTCGTCAGTGGCATAGGAATAGGATATTCTAAAAGCCTTGCTGCTGTGGGACTGATAGATATATCCAGGATACAGAAGCACTTTATATTTGAAGGCCTCTTCGAACATCTTATGCAGATTGATCTGTCCATTCATTTCTACCCAAACATAATAACCTCCCTGAGGGACATTCCATGATGCGATACCTGAAAAATAGACACCGAGTAGCTGCAGCGTCAGGTCTCTACGCTTTTTAAGCGCATGCCTCATCTGATTTAGATGCACCTGGTAGAGTCCTGTTTCAAGCCACTTTTCGACTGTCAGCTGCGCTATCGAGCTCGATCCGTAGTCCATCTGCATCTTGATATCGGACAATCGGTCGATTACGGATTCAGGACCGACGATCCAGCCTATCCTAAGCCCTGGACTCAAGGTTTTGGAAACACTACCCACATAGATGACATTACCCGACCTATCAAGGCTTTTAAGACTCGGCGGTGGCGGATTATCGATCCAAAGTTCGCCGTATACGTCATCCTCGATGATAGGCAACTTCTCTTTTTTGCATATTTCCAAGAGCTCGTTTCTTCTTTCTAGGGACATCGTGGCACCAGTCGGATTTTGAAAATTAGGAATGGTGTAGATGATGGACGCATGGTTCTTTTTTATAAAACCAGGAATCAGCTTAGCCTGCATGCCATCCTTATCAAGAGGAATACCTACCCTTCTCATACCCAGTGTCTGTAAGATCTGAAGCGAATAGATGTAGGACGGTTTTTCGACAAACACGGTCGATCCTGGCTGCAAAAGGCTCATTGCAATCAGTTGAATCGCCTGCAGCGCTCCGGAAACAATCAGAATTCCTTTCGGATTCGTCCTTATCCCTAGGGTCAGCAGATACTCACTTAGCTGTTCCCTTAGGCCCAGCATTCCTCTTGGCCATTCATAACCCATGTTTCCGATATCCTTTGCGACTTCCTCGAGCACAATCCTCATGCTGTCCTTTGAGAACATTTCTGGTGAAGCTTCACCAGAACTCAGCCTGAGCATGCTCTCATCGGGTTCGGACTGGTTGATTCGCTTGATGGTCGAATCATTGGCGATGTGTATGCCATCCTCAATATAATGCTGCCATCTCGGCTGACTCGCAGCACCCAAAAAAGAAGGGATATCGATGACTTTCGTGCCTCCTCTGCCGTTGCCGCTGATGATGCCGTCTGCTTTAAGTTCATCCAGCGCAGATACGATCGTGCTCCTATTGACTTTAAAATATTCCGCCAAAGTCCTTTGTGTCGGCAGCACTGTTCCTACCGGCCAGTCGTTGCTTCTGATCTTGCTGGTCAGATAAGTGATGATCTGCGTCCTTATGGGCACATTTGAGTTTTTATCCGGTTTCCAATCGATTTGAATCATCACATATCTCCTATCCCTCACTCAGGGCTTATAAATACTTTACTTATCTCAGCGTTCGCACACAAGTGCAACATCGGCTGATAGTACATGTTGAAGACCAGGACATCGCCTGTCTTATAGTGCTGCTGGTCATCAGTCAGATCGACTATCAGATGGTCGCTGCTGCTCCCCACCAAGTCGATCTCCTTATTGAGGGGGATCAGCTTTTCATGATCGCCAAAATCCTGTTTTCCGATAGCGACAATCGCACGAATTCTGAAGCCCTTATCGACATATTCAGGCTTGTTTCCGAACGCATCGATAAATAGTTCGCCGACAGGATAAGACGGTTTGGTCTGAATTTCGATGATTTGTCCATAAAGCTGAAAAGCGTCTGAATGAACCTCGGGCATCGAAATACCAAAGTAATCCTTTAAGTCGCGACCAAGCAGGATATTCTCACCGATTCTCAGGTGGTTGATTTTTGGAGGCATTTCTTGGTTTAAAACCAAGGGGTAAGATGATGTCGCCCCGCCCGAAACAATGTCTAGCGGTCTTCCTATGGCCATTTCAATGGCATCGGCTCTATCAGAAAGCTCCATCATCTTTTCCTTTGTAGGTTTAATGGATCCGTAACATCCCAAATTGGTACCAACACCGTGTAGATCTATCCGCTCCAGCTCGAACTCTACAAACATCGCCAGCTCGACCAGGTCATCAAGATACCAGATTCCTTCTCTCAAGTCTCCCAGATCAGCCATCAGAACCACTTTATGCCTGGTGTTTTTTCGTTTGCATGATTGATTGAGCAGCGCCAGGGTTTCTTTGTCCGAATTCAGACTGCAGTCCGCATAGGTGATCACCTCGTCGATTTCAGACTGCATCGGCAGCCTTAACAGCAATGTCTCAATGCGCCCATCGTACTTTTTTATCTCTTTTAATTGATCTATTCGAGAACTTCCCAAGCTTTCGCAACCGCCATCAAGCATCGCCTGACAGACCTCGAGCATTCCACCGCAGCCCTTGACTACTCCGGACACCGTGATACCGCTGTCCGCGCACGTTGACGCGATACTTTGTGCATTATCCTTCAGTTTACCTAAATCTATTCTTAATTGTGGATAGCTCTCTGTATTCATCGCTTACCTCCCTCTCTTTATGATTTAACTATAGTGGAGTGAGGCGCGATTTGAACCATCCATATGGTTGATTCATCAACCAACCGTAACTTGATTTTATTCTATCACCAAACCAGTATATTTTAAAGACTTTCCATACGGACCCGTTGACACATAATGCCAATTGCACTATAATTCACAAAGATTGACCTTTCGTTTTAAGGGTAAACTACTAGTAGACAAATTTTAAGAAGCATATGGAGGTACTATGAAAAAAAATCTATTCATCCTCATGACCACAATCGTACTTATTCTTTCTCTTGTGGGTTGCCAAACCACACAAAAGGTAATCGAAAAAGAACCAGAACCAGTGCAAAAACAAGAACTGCACATAGGCACCCTGAAAGGTCCCACTGGAATGGGCATGGCTTATCTGATGGATCAAAACGAAACAGGAGCTAGCGCTATCCAATATACCTTTGATATCGTCGGCGCCCCAGACCAGCTGATCGGCAAAATAGTTCAAGGTGAAGTGCAGATCGCCGCTGTTCCTACCAACCTTGCTGCCATACTGAACACAAAGACCGAAGGCAAGATCCAGCTGCTTGCAGTGAATACGTTAGGTGTATTGTATGTGGTTGAAAATGGCGATACCATTCAAACGATCGATGATTTGAAAGGCGCTGAGATGATGTCCTCTGGAAAAGGCGCCTCTCCTGAGTTTGTCTTCAACTACATCTTAAATGAAAATGGAATGACAGCGGGTGATGATGTGATTGTCGATTACGCGCTTGAACATGGTGAACTTGCCGCCACAGTCGCTGCCGGTGACACAAAAATCGCTTTACTTCCTGAACCATTTGTGACGACCGTCCTATCAAAAAATCCTGACCTTCGTATCGCACTCGACCTAACCGATGAATGGTCAAAGACTACCGGTGGAGCTGTACTCCCTATGGGAGCGATCGTCGTGAACAAGGCTTTTGCAGCTGATAATCCAGAAGTAATCGCTCAATTTATGATAGAATATAGTGAGTCTGTGGATTTTGTCAACAGCAATCAAACCGAAGCGGGAAACCTCATTTCCAAGTTTGATATCATCCCAGATCCCCTTCTTGCGACTAAGGCGATTGATGGGTCGAGCATCACCTTAATCACCGCTGAGGATGCAAAAGACGACATTATCAAGTTCTTCGAGATACTGAAGGGATTCAATCCTCAATCCATTGGAGGTCAAGTACCCGATGAAAGTTTCTTCTACAAGCAAAACCAATAAGAATACCAGTTTTTTTGAAGCCATGGTCATACTATCGGTATGGCTTGGACTTTGGACGATAGTCTCAGGGCAGATAAGCATTTTTTATCTGCCTTCTCCATATGAGACCGGTCTTGTGCTGCTTGACTTGCTGCTTACTCCCACCACCTATCTGATTGTGGCTACCAGCCTTTTAAGAGTGCTTGTCGGACTCTTTTTCGCATTCGTGCTTGGACTTTTGACGGGGCTTCTGTCCGGTCGTTTTAGCCTCTTCAATAAATTCATGCAGCCCATGGTCGTTTCAATCAAATCCACCCCGGTGGTATCCTTTATCATGCTCGCACTTCTTTATCTTGATGGACCGGTCGTGCCCAGTTTTTGTGGTATGCTCCTTTGTTATCCGATTATCTATAGCAACGTGCTGGAAGGATACTCTAATGTGGATAAGGAGCTGATCAACATGTCCAAGGTCTATCGGGTTTCCTTTAAGGATCAACTGTCCTCACTCTATCTGCCGAGCATGGCGCCCTATATCATCTCGGGAACCTTGACATCCATCGGTATCGCGTGGAAGGGAACTATCGCCGCAGAAGTACTAAGTGTGCTGAGAAACTCTATCGGACTTCAAATCTACAACAGTAAGATCTACATAGAAATTCCTTCAGTTTTCGCGTGGACCATCATCATCATCGTCTGCAGCCTGTTCATCGAAAGAACGACCAGAAAACTGATAGCAAAGAACAAATACTACGAACAGTTCAAGGTGATATGATGATACGGCTTAATAAGATTTCTAAAAATTTCGGATCACTTGTGATCCTTAGGGACTTCAGTATCGATTTTCACTCGAATGAGGTTACTTGCCTGCTTGGACCTTCAGGATGTGGAAAATCGACCATACTCAAAATGTTATCTTCACTGGACCACCATTATCAGGGGACGATCGAGGGACTTAAAGATCAGGCGGTCTCCTTTGTATTCCAGGAGCCCAGGCTTATACCATGGCTAAGCGTCAAAGAAAATCTGACCTATGTCCTAAACGGCAAACTGCCTGCTGATACCATCGATTCCTATGTGATGGGTATTTTAAACAGGGTGGGTCTAAGCGAGTTTAAAGATGCTTATCCAAATGCTTTAAGCGGCGGAATGAAACAGCGCGTCTCCCTGGCGAGGGCCTTTGCCACACCACATGACTTGTTGCTTTTGGACGAGCCTTTCCAAGGACTCGATCTTGCGCTTAAAGAGCAATTGATGACGCTTTTGGAAGATTTACTCAGTACGGAACAAAAGACGGTGATCATGGTCACACACGACCTCTACGAAGCTGAACGGCTTGCAAATAGGATCATCTACCTTGGTAAACAACCGCTAAAAATTCTTAAGGATTCTACCACCGGGAGTTATTTATGAGAACGTATCAGTGCATAGTCTGCAGCAATGAATATACAGTAAGGATCAACCGCTTTGTTTGTGATTGCGGTGGAGTGCTTTGTTTGACACCAGCAAAAGCCCTCTTTGATGTTGAAAAGATCGATTCGGGCATCTGGAGCCTATTTAGATACCACCACGCACTCCCACTTCCTAGTCCTAGGGAATGGAGTAAGCTCACACTCGGCGAGGGCATGACCCCCCTTGTTCCAGTCAAAGACCATCCAAATGTCTACTTTAAGATGGATTATCTGATGCCCACTGGTTCATTCAAGGACCGAGGCGCTGTCATGCTTGTAGCAAAGGCTGTAGAACTAGGCGCCAAGGCCATAGTCCAGGATAGCAGCGGCAATGCGGGCGCGTCGGTCGCCGCCTATGCCGCCAGAGCGTCGATCCCTTGTGAGATCTTCGTTCCTGCCTCTACATCGTCGCAGAAGACGCAGCAGATCAGGGCATACGGAGCTAAACTCACTCTTGTGGACGGCTCACGGGAAGATACCGCAAGAGCCGCACTTCAGGCTGCCTTAGAACCTGGTGTGTTTTATGCGAGTCATGTCTATAATCCCTATTTTCATGAAGGCACAAAGACCTATGTCTATGAAGTATTTGAACAGCTAGGTGGAGCGCTCCCCGATACCTTTATTGTTCCTGTGGGCAATGGCACACTCCTACTTGGAATCTATCAGGGATTACAGGATTTGAAAGACTCAGGACTCATTGAGATGCTGCCACGAATCGTTGCGGTCCAGTCGGCACATTGCAGTCCGATTCACAACAGGATTCATAAAAAAGACCAGGTTGAAGCTTTTTCACCGACCCATGCCGAAGGTATCGCCATAGCCGATCCAAAGCGTATCGAGCAGATTTTAAATGCCCTTCGACAGACCGGTGGCACAAGCATCCTTGCTCCAGAAGACAAGATAATACCCTGCAAAGAGAGCCTTAGTCTTGAGGGTATCTATGTCGAACCGACAACCGCTGCGACCTTGGCCGCCTATCTCAGTCACCAGTACTTATTTTCGAAAAGGGAGACCATTGTCATTCCCATGTGCGGCAGCGGACTAAAAAAATAAGGGTGGCCGAGGCAACCCTTATCGCATTTTGTCTAATGTTTGGAATTCTTATGACTTTTTATAAAATCTACAGAACCTTTGATCAACCTGCCGTTTACCATGTGTAATACGGCATTTATTTTTCTAAAGCTTATCTTACCCCTGCTCATCAGAACGATGCTCCTTAGGGGAGTGTCCTCTATCATGGCATCCACCAGTTTTTTAAATGACTTGTCGTGATCTTTGGCCATCTCGTTGAATCTGCCTTTTCCGATTTTGTATAGGACTCGGCCGGCAAGAGTATGTTTGATATCGCCTACTGTCGCATTTAATGTGAAGTGTCCCTGTTTATAGGGATGATTGTTAGGTGGTTTTCTTCCAAGCAATCTTTTAAAGGTGGCATCACTCACGTTCAAGTATTCCCTATTATGATACGCGGATAGCAGGTCCTTTAGGCTGACAAGAATCTTATCGCTGCCTTTGACCTCCACATAATCCACTAAAACGATATAATCGGATGATTTTCCTATCATGATTGAGAAATCACCGGATTCCACTTCCCATTTCTCTTCAAGGGTATTGTAAAAGGCGAACGCCCTTCTGTCCAGTGTCATCTTGACCACCTTACGCTCACCGGGCTTGAGCGTCACTCTGGCAAAGCCCTTTAGTTCCATGTTCGGACGATGGACCGTCGATTGAACGTCTGAAACATACAGCTGTACGATTTCAGAACCGGCTCTTTCACCGGTATTTGTCACCGTCACATAAACGTCGACTTCCTCATTCTCAGAAATCTTCGACTTTGATACACGTAATTTGTTATATTCAAAAAAGGTATAGCTCAGACCATAACCGAACGGAAACAGAACTTCTTTGTTAAAGGTATTGAAATAGCGATAGCCTACATATAAGCCCTCCCGATATTCCACCGAGTTCGGACCCATCCTGAACCATTCTGTCGATGGACAATCCTCAAGTGCCAGGGGAAAAGTCTCTGCAAGCTTACCGCTAGGATTTTGATTTCCATAAATCAGATCGATGGTTGCGGCACCGCCCATCTGTCCGCTCAAGTAGGTTTCAAGAACACTTCTCACTCCTATCAGCCACGGCATCACGATTGGAGCTCCGTTTTGAAGCACGACCACCACATTGGGATTCACCCCTGCGACAGACTCTATCAGTAGGCTGTGTGACATAGGTAGATTCAGGTGTTCCCTGTCGAACGCCTCTGACTCGTAATCGTCTGTCAGTCCTGCAAAAATGACAACCGTCTTCGCCTGACTCGCCTTTTTAACTGCCTTTTGCATCAACACCGCATCCGGTATGTCCGTTTCCATATCGTAGCCCTGCTCGTAGTCAAAGGGGTATCCAAGAGCACTTACAGCATCAAAGGCGCTGACAACTCGCGTCGGATTGATTCTCGAGCTTCCGCTTCCCTGATACCTCGGTTTTTTAAAGAACTCACCGATGAAAAGAACCGGTTCCTCCCCCGATAAGGGCAATAGCTGTCCTTCGTTCTTTAGCAGCACAGAAGACTCCACAGACGCTTTGTAGGCCAGTTCCTCCTGTTCCCTAATGGGTTCTTCCGCCGTGGTTTTCGCATAGTGCTTCGCATCTTCAACAAGTTTTAAAAATCGGAACACCACCTTATCTAGTTCCGCCTCAGTAAGTGTTCCATCTTTTACAGCCTGAATGATTTTTTCATCGTTTAATCCGCCGCTACTGGGCATTTCAAGTTCAAGACCCGCCTTGATTCCTTCGACCCTATCGTTGCACGCACCCCAATCGGTTACGACTACCCCCTGGTAACGCCATTGGTCTCGCAAGATAGTCGTCAGCAAGTATTTGTTATCGCTGCAATAGACCCCGTTTAGCTTGTTGTATGCGCACATCACCGTCCATGGATTGGATTCCTTGATGGCTATTTCAAATCCTGTCAGATAGATTTCCCTTAGAGTCCTCTCATCCACCACAGAATCGATCGTCATTCTCCTATGTTCCTGATTGTTTGCTGCAAAATGCTTAATCGAAGTGCCCACGCCATTGTTCTGCACTCCCCGGATAAAGGCCGCGGCCATCTTTCCGGTAAGATAGGGATCTTCAGAAATGTACTCGAAATTTCTTCCGCAAAGCGGGGATCTTTTTATATTCGCACCCGGACCAAGCAGTACACCGACCCCTTCATGATTGCATGCCAGGGCAAGGGCTTGTCCTATATCGTAAAGCAGGTCCCTGTCCCATGAGCTTGCAGTGGCGGATGCCGTAGGAAAGCAGACCGCTTCTGTTGCGGCATTCATCCCCAAATGGTCTTCCGTGTCATCTTGTTTTCTAAGTCCATGCGGTCCGTCCGCAAGCCTGATCTGAGGTATCGCCAGTCTTTTTATCGCTTGCGTTTCCCAAAACCCGGACCCAGAGCAAAGTGAGGCTTTCTCTTCAAGAGTCAATTGGTCGATAATTTCATTTCTATCCATATCCTCACCTCCTATCCGATAGTATACCCATTATTGAACTTCTGAAAAACTATTGAAGTACTAAACAGCAACTATTTGATATACTATTCATAACGACAAAAATAATCATCCGCATACCAAGGAGAACCTCATGATCTATGATCTTGCAAAACAGATTGAACTTGATTTTTACATAAAGCAAAAACGCATCACCACCTTGATACCCGAACTCTTAAAACGCTATGGCATCGATCTATGGATTGTGGTGTCCCGTGAATACAACGAGGATCCGCTTTTTCATCAGCTGACTCCCATGCTCGAAGCCCATGCATCTAGAATGTCCATACTGCTTTTTCAGCAAGACACCCAGTACAGCATCAGCGGCGACGGCTACGGCCTTTACGAACTTTATTGGGATCATGGCACAGAAAACCAGTGGCAGGCACTTGAGCGCTTTATCCGCGAGAAAAGGGTAAAAAAAGTCGCAATCAACACCTCGGATGATTATCCCATCGCTGACGGACTCAGTTCTTCGCTTTACCACACGCTGTTTCCTTATCTTGAGGACTGCGAGGTGGTCTCCTCACAAGAGCTTGTCTGCTCCTTTTTAGAAACAAGGACAAGCGAAGAGCTTAAGCTCTATACTCTGGTGTACGATACCGCCCTTAGCATCTTAAAAGATTCGTTCTCAAGTCATGTGATCCAACCGGGAACAACCACCACAAAAGCGCTTGAACTCCATTTGGTGGAACAGACAAAAAAACTGGGCCTGATCAACTGGTTCAAGCCCGATGTCGCACTTCAGAGAAAGGGTGAGACGGACGCGCGTATCTTCAATGAGACCATCCAGTACGAGGATCTGATTCAGATAGATTTCGGTCTGACCTATCTCGGCCTTTGCACGGACACACAACGCCTTTTGTACATCAATCGTCCAGGCGAACCCTTACCACAAGGGTTTTCAGACGGTATCTCTAGGAGCAACCGGTTCCAGACAATCGTAATGGAACAGGCGTCAGTCGGTAAGACAGGAAATCGAATCCTCAAGGATTCCCTTGAACAGGCCCTAAAGGAAGGCTTGTCCGCAAAGCTGTACACCCATCCCATCGGCACTCACGGTCACGGTATCGGACCCTCCATCGGAATGTGGGACCAGCAGGTTTCAGTGCCTGTCAGAGGCGACCTGAAGCTCAACGACAATACCTGTTACGCGCTTGAACTGAACACAAGAAGCTTCATCGAGCAGTGGAATCAGGAAGTGGTGTTTTTCCTAGAGGAAACGGTGAAGGTGGAAGACGGAAAAATGCAGTTTATCCTGCCCCATCAAGAAAAAATATACTTACTGAACACCTAAATAAAAAAAGTGTGCGAACCGGTGTAGCTGATGCCACGCCGTCCGCACACTTTTTACAGGTTGATCCAGTACCTTCTTGTAAGCACCCCTTCGAAAACGGGCTTGTCCTCTAGAACGCCGCCATTATTCTCAATGGTTCTGGCAGAGCCTAGATTGTCATCATCACAGGTGATCAGGACCTTTTCATAGCCCATTTCATTAACGAGTGAAAGCATCATGGCCAGCATTTTTGTCGCGTATCCTTTACCCCGTTCAGTCGGTCTGACACCGTATCCGATATGCCCGCCGTTTTCCAGCAGCCTATCATTGAGCTCGTGGCGTAAATCAATGGCTCCGACTAACTTTTCCTCGTCTTCTAAAAAATACACGGTATGCGTCACAAATCCCTGTTCGACCATCCCCGCCACATCCGTCGCCTGTATCTCCCAGATGGCGACCTGCTTTAAGAAGTTTTCACTTCTGCGTTTTGCGTTTCCTGGAACAATCAGTTCTCCAGAAGCCTCCCACTCACAGATATAGTCCTCATAGGCTTTCTCATCAATTTCGTCATACTTAAGCAGTCTCATCTGTTGTCCCCCTAAAACTAGTTTCTATTCAAGTCACAAGAAATTATCACTTCTTGCGAAAAAGCTTCAAATCCCATTTTTTTTGCGAGTTGAATCGAAGGCAGGTTGTCATGGTCGACTAGGTAGACCGGCAGTACCTCATGCTCCTCGCACCAACTGACGCACTTTTCAACAATAGCTTCAGCGTAACCTCGCCTTCTATACCCAGGGTCTGTAAAAATTGCGATATTGCCTGCGCCGCAGGTTACATTGCTGACCTTGCCAGATGCAGCGTACTTGCCGTCCCTTTCAATAAAAAACCTTCGTCCTTCGATTATTTCGTCGTGGCTTCTTGCGAGTGTAGCCGCTTGCTCATCAGCGCTTCTGTGGCTGATTTTGCTTTTCAAGTACACCATGCTCATTTGAACCGCTTCGTTGTTCTCCGAAGGTACTATCGTTTTCGACCTTCCCATCCTTATCAGTTTTCTGACGCGGTAATGCTTCAGATGACAAGCCACAAATTCCTCAAGCATAGCTTGCGCCGCTTCTAGATCATCTATTTTGCGACCTTCACATGCCTCACAAAAAAGATCAAGTAATTCAGGCGCCACCGAAAAAACCACTTTGCCCCTTATCACCGTACAGATGATACTGTATAAGTAGAACTTGTTCAGCGGCTCTCTTCTGTACTCGCTACTGTAAATCAGTTGCAGCGTATCGCACTCATCGCTTTCCGCACCTAAAAACGCACGGTAATGGTCCATATACCCTTTAGTCATTTCGCCCCTCTTAAACCGCCTTCTATCACCAATCACCAATCATCCTTCAACATGCACATATTTGACCACTACTGAAAAATCGCTGTCTTTGGAGTAAACGACGACAGGACCTTTTATGATCCTCATTTCATTTCCATCATAAAGTCCCACGTACGAACGGTGAAGGGTTTTGTTTACAAACCTTGTCATATTGAGCGGATCGTAGGCCCTGATCTGAAAATGTCCCTTGACTACCGCTGCATCAAAATGTGTTTCCACATCGTAGATCTCGCTCTGAATGCTTTCGAAATGCTTTTTCAGAATACGTTTTGAATCCCCTTTTAAGTAGATCGGACTCATCGGCGCTTTGATCTGCTCGGGTTGAAGTTTATCAAACACCACATCGAAGATGTAGTTCTCGCTCGATCCGATCTTATTTCTAAATTCGATTCCAAGCTCGTCACAGATCTCACACAGGAGCGCACCTGAATAACAGGCACTACGCCTTGTATCGATCAGTTTTTCATCATGCGAATCCAACCACTTCAAAGTGGCTGCAATCCTCTTTTGATACTTTTGGGGGCTTAATGTTTTCAAAACCTTAAGCGACACATATTCAACACTGCCTTCGATACTCTGAACTGATTTCTCATAGTTGAGCATTTCGCCTATGAGTCTTTTCCGATTGCTTTTGGAGTACATGTACATCACAAGCAGTTCTCTTTTTATCGAGTGTTCTTTATGACGATATGCGGCTGTTAAAAAGCAATGTTCCGCATACTTGCTTTCCAGATTGTCAAAATCATAAGGATATTCCAAGGCCTTTAGTTCGCAGTAATAACGATCCTCACTGGCTGTCAGCTGATGTGTGGTGAACATCGTGCCGACAATCCGCGCGGTCAACACATCGAGATCCACCATGTCTTTTTCTGACACCTTTAAAATCGCGATGAACCTACCTTCAAAAAAAAGTCCGGTATCACCTGCAAAACTTGCGTCCCAAGGTAGCACCACATCGTTAAGGTAAACCGCATCCTCTGAATACAGTGCAAACTCGTACGGAATAAATCCAGGCCATAGGCCTTCAAAATCAATCCTCTGGATTTTCTTTCTTATCTTTTTAATCAACCCGATCATAGTAGCACCTCTTATAGCCTTCTGATTGCTAATACATATATTGTATCATAACCAATTTACTGTATCAATTTAACTTACCTGGCCTTCCTTCTTTTCACTTGTCGTATGTTAAATTAAGTATTTCTTTCATAGAATCATCCAAATT
Organism: Fusibacter sp. A1; assembly: GCF_004125825.1. NCBI lineage: Bacteria > Bacillati > Bacillota > Clostridia > Eubacteriales > Fusibacteraceae > Fusibacter > Fusibacter sp. A1. The sequence continues at coordinate 35,880 of NZ_QQWI01000019.1, forward strand.
CTTATTACCCATATTCTTTACCCACACGCAAGATTAGCGTTCCGCCTCCAAACCATTGTCTAACAATTCAGAAAAAAATAACAGAATATTAGCTTTAACACAGATATCGACTTAATTAATTAGGGACTTTGGCATCTTTGCCAATTATATTGGCATTTTACTCACAAAACGGGGTATGAATGTGCTGTTAAGGGCAAACGTTTACTCGAAATGGCGCTTTTGAGCAATTATAAAAAAGTGTATAATCAACACAATGTGTTCAAAAATACATGTATACAATCTGATTTTATAGAGTTGAACCTAACCGAGGAGGAGTTATGAATCTACGAAAGAAACTGGGAATAGACTTTGGAAACATCAATCCACAGACAAGCAGTGAAGATCAAATCAAATACATCAACTTCAAACTTGCGGCACTAGGACTACCCGTCTACAGGAGTAAGGACATCAACGATCAGTCGAGTTCCTATTTTATCGATCTATTCGACGATATCATCAAGGACTATCAGGAAAAGACAAGACTTGTCGATGTGCACGCTATCGGAATCAATAAGCGGATCAATGCTTTTTTTTGCGCTTACTTTGAAAATGAAAACTTGAAGGTCGTTGACCGCTACTTCACGCTCGATCATTACGGTTTGGCTCGTGAGCTGTCTTTACCACCCGATCAGACTACTTTTTCCACCGACTACATAAAAAGCTATCGGATCAAGCAGGGTGTCTTGCATAACCCAAGAAACGATAGAAGAACGACAAAAGGTTCCTTTCATATCGTAGACGGAGGACTCAACATACCCTTTGATAAGAAAGCAGTTCCTAAAGAGACGTTTGCAAAGCTCTACACGCAAGCTGTCAATCCACCACAAGAACTGAACATGCTGCCCTTTACATCGGCTCTCGAGGATAAGGCGTACAGCTTCGTATCGCTACTGGTCAAACCTGTGGTTTCACCCGAGGTTCCAGGAGTGCTCAAAGAAAAGCAAATGGAGGTTCAGTTCATAGCGCCCGGCAGTCTCGTTGCCAACCTTGATTTTGTCGAATCGGTATTTGGAAACGCAGGTGATCCAAGTCTGCATGTCAACGATGCAGGACTCGATGTCGACGGTTGGTCAGGACACACCGGTTATATCATTCTTGCGCCACATCTTCCTTCGTTAAGAAAAATCGACTTGGGTCTGCCAAGGTATGAAGATGCCACACCACGTCAGATAAAAGACGGTATGTGCTATAAGGATGAAGCAGAACTCTATAATGACGGAGTTCCCTTTAAGATCACTTGCCGTGATGAAAAAGGGGTTGCGATCACACTGATCGGCGACAACTATTTCGGCTATTCAAAAAAAGAAATCAAGACGCAGATCGGATTTGCCGCAAACCTGTACGGCAACGTTGAAGAGGAACACGCAGGAGGCACTATCGCCTATCCCCGCATGAACCTAGGCGAAAACTATAATGCCAAAGAAAACCTAAGTCTTGAAGGTTATACTTTTGAAGAAATCAAAAATGACTATGGCGACCTGATGGACCTTCATGAGGACAACTACGGTATCGATAAAGAGAACAGGCAGATCATCTATCTACCGGAAAACGTAGAAATCGATCTTCACAAGACTCAAATCAAATGGATCTATGAAGATAAGGTACGAACGCTAAAACTACTTCCAACCTATTTTTACATTCTCCCTAACGGAGATAAGATTCATATGGAAAAACATCCAGCCGCACCCGCATGGAAGCTGATCGGCACCGAAGCGGAAGGCACCTTCTGCCACAAGCCATGTACTGTATCCGGCGGTGGTAAATCAGAGATTTCAAAATCACTGAGCAACTCGATCATCTATGGAACCTATTATGTCCATAACCTAGAGAATGACCTGAATTATGTAGAGCGCATCCTCAATTACGACTATACGGACAGATGGAAGATGAAAAGGGACAGGGACACCCCGTCACGTCCGATCCTATCGATCGACAGGACGCTTGGTTCTGTAATCAAGCTACTTACTCCGTCAAGCGCCTATACAGACGTGTTCAACGCCTATATCAACGAGATTCCCAACCATGTCAAAGCGCTTGTGTTCATGGTAAAACGCTTCTATCAGGTGGAATGGGCCAATGACTGGAGAAATCACTTCACAGTCGACCAGATCAACGGCAAGCCCGGAAACGAAATCAACTTCAACGGTCGTAAGATCAGACCGTCCTACTTGAGGGTGGGCTTTGGTGAAGACAACTCCTGGAGGGTTTTCAAACTGAGAATGGACTTTATGCCTTCTGAGAAAATTCAGATGGAAGACGATATCTCGGCTTCTGTGGTCGTACCTTCCAATCAGTTGAAGCATCTGAATCCTGAATACAGCAATTCAAGCTACAAGTTTTCGACCAACTGCGAGTTCCGTTTCTTCCAGCGACCGGACGATGCGATTCACAAAGGGTACGACAAGCAGGCTGAAAAAGATTTATCTAGCGGCAATCTGTTCGTCACCAACTATGCGCCACTGACAAAGGACGACGTCCAGACGATAAAGGACGATGTCATGGGTTATATTTCTTATACTGACGCTGTCAAAAATCATATCACCGAGTTCTTGGAAGGCGACGACGAGTACTGCGTTGTTTCATCAGAACCAAGAATCGTGGATGGAGCACCAAGTAAAAACCCTCGCTACCTGGAGACCCGTTCCGATTTCATAACACCGATAAAAACCAGATTGTCCGAACTCGGCGCAAGATTCGCACGGAGAGTTCCGCTTTCAGAACCTGTCCTGATGCCTGTAAATGCAATCTTAGCCGGTAGAAGGAACAATCCTCCAGGCGAAGAGAACGGCAAGAAAATTCTTCCGCTTAGCGTATACAGTCCTATTCATTATCAGGAGCTGCCAGAGTTGTTCATGGACTACATCAGCAGTCTGACAGGCAAATCGCCTTCGACGACCGGAGCCGGTTCTGAGGGAGCACTGACAAAAGCGCCGTTCAACATGCTTCTTCCGATCTATGATCTGAACAACGCTTTGTTATCGTATATTCTTGGGGACTACGCAGGCTATACCACACCTGCAGGTCATATCGGTCCAAAGGTCCGTGTGGATCACGACATCTCCATGCTGGTTCCGGAAATTTGGGCTAGGCTCACAGAAGTCGAACGAAACCCTGAGCTGTTGATTGAAAATGGAGCGCTTGAAAAAATCGAAGACTTTGTCTACGAAGGCGAGCTTATCCCGGCAAGCAGGCTTGGCTATAGAATTACCGATATTTTCGCCTATAAGTACTTAGGGAAAATATTTGACGAACCGCAGACCATCTTCAGCGAGGAGATCTTGCGACCAGAAAAGCAAAGCCTAAGCGCCTTTGTCGACGGGGTGCTCAATATAGCCAACGGACACAAAAAAGCCGCAGACGCTTACTTTGAGGATGGAAGTGTCGAGGCAGCCATTCCACCACTTAAGGCGCTTCTTAGTATCATGGCGACAGGATCGTACGATGGTCATGATGTAACATCGGATGAAGTCAGAAGGCTATTCAAAAAAGATGTGGTGCTTGACAGCGACTGGTATCAGACTCGCCTGAAGAACAAACAGCAAATTGAGATAGGACTCATCAAGACCAAAATCGCCAATATCGAAGACTTTATAGCAAACCCTGTAAATCAGACGATTATCAAAAGCTTCGCTTATGATTCAAAACTGACAAGGGCAAAATCCGAGTTGGCCTATTATGAATCAAAGGATTATTTAGACTCCTTGGTCGGCACGTTAGGTGCAGACGGGATTACACTGAAGTCATAGCATACACACAAAAAGAACGCTGCGGCGTTCTTTTTTTTGCGTGCTATCTGACAGGCATCTGAATTTCTGTCCTGTATTTTTCCGGATTGCCTTTCATGAGCATACCGGGACCCTTATGATAAATCTCCCTGCTAGGGGCATAGGATGTAAGTCCCTTTTCTATGATATAGTCCTCTATGGCCTTATAGGATTTTGAAAGGGTTTCGTATGGTCCGACATGAACGATGCTGACTACTTTGCAGCCCTTGAGTGTTCTCGATGTCACCCCACCCTTGTCCACCTTCTTTTTCACTTCGACACATACTTCGACATCGGCGTCTTCTTCTGTATACTCCTCATCGTAATACAGTGAAAAAGGAGCACCTACAGCATGCATGCCGACCTGCTTGAACAGTTGGCCTAGGTACTGCCCCACCTCTTGGTACTTTCCCTTATACCTGATACAGGCGACCTGTAAATCTTCTAGTTCCTTGATCATCACTTCTTGTACTTCACTCATGAACTTAACCTCCTTCAAGTCATCCACTTCGCTTCTGATCTGCTTTTGCTTCTCCCTCAACTCACGCACCTTAAATTCCAGTTGCTGTGCTTTTTCCATTAAATATGCACTGGCGTTGCATTAACACACTTGAGCTTGTTCTTGATATAGATAAAAAACCTATTATTGTATAATTTTTACTCAACCTTCCGCTGATGATTGAAAAAAGAACAACCTCAACAAGAAGGTCTCATT